>CAVDPO010000238.1:0-2033 GCA_963610855.1 Segatella copri | reverse complement strand
CTCTAATACCAGTACCTCTATGTGCCTTTGACATATTGCCTCTCCTATAAATGTATTTCAGTTTTCAATTTGTGATTTCTAGAGGTTTTTGCAAAAACCTCTTCACTCTGCTGATTTTAGCCGGCTACGCCTCTGTGTCAATAAAAGCCCTTTAAAACCTAATAGTAAAGGAGCCGGCCAAGCTAAAAGAATCTCCATTATCAAGACCCCTATAAATAGAAACTGGGATATGAGCATTTGCATATAGCTCCACTGTGCCAATTTGAGCTCCAAAGCCTATAGAATGAGTGCCCAATTTAAAATCCCTAAATCTAGCCTCATAACCAGTTCTTAAATAAAAACCATAGTTTTTAGCAAGAACAAGAGCAACCTCAACTCCGGTACTTAAAGATCTTGTTTCAGAAGTAAAAAGGTTTTTAATTTCAGCACCAGCACTAAAATTAAACATGTTTAGTCTGCCACGCTTTGAGTACTCATCAAAAGCATAATAAATGCCTATTCCGGTCTCCGATATAAAAGATTTCCAGCTAATTGAGGTTTTGGAGCCATTGTTATCCAAAATGTTATCACACAACAAACCAACGGAAAGTCCACCGGACTTGAACATAAGACCCAAATTAATTTGCAAGAATTCACTATCTAAAAGTCTGTCATACGAGGTTAAATAGGTTTGAGCAAAAAAATCAAAAAAAGCATTATTTCTATGGACCGGAGCATTGGCTCTCTGTTTACTTGATCCACCAGAAATACCAATGCCAGCTGCAAAACTGCCCAATCCAGCAGATAGATTTAACTTTATCTCCGATTTTTGATAGATATTGTAATACTTTACGTCATCCCCTTCCCCATTAAGCTCAACGTTGTAGTCAAATCCAATACTGAAAGAAATCATTTTTCCAATAAAGGCCGCATTTAACCCCGATGTTGGTAGCGATGGGAATGTTTCGCCACTGTTAGGAACAAAAGAATCCAAATACTGCCCATTAAGAACAAACAAATGATCTTCTTCAAAAAAATAAAGAGACGCAGGATTTATCATTGTAGGGTGCCTAGAGTCACTTACAGCAATACCAATTGACCCCATAGCCTCAAGACGAGCATCGTCAAAATTGGCATAAATGGGGAAGAATACTGCAAAAAAGAGAAGAAAAAGAACAAGTGTCCTTATGTGTTTCACCCCTTACCTTGTCTCCAATGCACGAGCCAACTGGTCTGGACAGGAAGTGTCGCGTGGACCACAGTGAATACCCTTAAGGCGTTCAACTACGTCTTGAGCCTTCATACCCTTACAAAGGGAAATAATGCCCTTGTGATTACCATCACAACCACCTTCAAATTCCACTTTTTGAACAACATCTTGGTCGTCCAACTCTACCCTAATCTTTCTGGCGCAAATGCCACTTGGTGTATACTCAATTTTTTTCATACATAAAATATAACAGAAAACCGTTTTCATATCCACACGATGTTGCTCTTGATGTGTTATAATTAAGACATGGCTGAGCACAATGTTTTCTTCCATGTTGACCTAGATGCCTTTTTTGCATCTGTGGAGCAACGAGACAATCCAGAATACAGGGGTAAACCACTCATTATTGGCGTGGTAGGGCCTAGGTCTGTTGTTTCAACTTGTTCCTATGAGGCAAGAAAATATGGGGTTCACTCCGCAATGCCAAGCCTACAGGCAAAAAAACTTTGTCCAAATGGAATTTTTGTACCAGGAAACATGAATCTCTATTCAAAAGTTAGCCGTCAAGTAATGACCATACTTCACGAATATTCTCCAAACATGAAGCAGTGTTCTATTGATGAAGCCAGTTTGGATATGACTGGAACACAACGCCTTTTTGGCCCACCAAGGGAGCTGGCCAAAGCCATTAAAGATAGAGTTAAAACTGAAGTTGGAATCACCATGAGTATAGGTATTGCAACTACTCCTTTCATTGCAAAAATGGCAAGCGACTACAACACACCAGACGGCTTGTGTGCCGTCTCTCCGGGAAGAGAGCAACTTTTCATAGATACCATTGGAC
>CAVDPO010000237.1:0-2137 GCA_963610855.1 Segatella copri | reverse complement strand
GTCTATGGGCTACCAACAAGACGAAAAAGACAATATTCATTGATTATTCTCAATGCTTCGTGGTGAATAATGGCTCATCTTTTCCAATGTTTGGGAAAAAACAAGATGAGAGGCATGCTTCGAGAATGGGAGTCACGACATCAATTGATGAATTTCTTACCATTGCACCAGCAACTGGTTCTGAGCAAAATGAAACTTTTGTTTGCAACATGGCTACAGGTGTTCACGGCACCTATACAACAACCACGAGCCCAAGCAAGCAATTCACTGAATATGATAAACGCCTACGAACCTTAATCGCTCAATTAACCGATGAGTCAAAAAAAAGCGACCGGAAAGGGAAAAAATATCTGGGAACTGTAGCCAAGCACCTTACTGAGGATGAAAGCATCAGCAATATCGGCGCATCAATTGCCTACGCATTCTCTAAGAAGTCGGAAAACTGGACAAGCGTCACATTGTCGACATGGGTTAGTGATGTCATTTTTGCGCCTTTCTATGTAGAAATGCCAAAAGACCTTACAAAGAAAGAGAAAAGAGGTTTTGGCGCAAAAGAGACAGCCCCAGCCGTCATTCATGTAAGAGCGGACTCTCCTTTTGAATTCGACGAAGATAAATCTCCGATAATTGTCAGCGACTGGACAGGAGACTACAAAAAAGGGACTTTTACACTGGGAACTACCAAAATCTCTAAGAAGAAAAACAAACGTTCTGCATTACAGATTATCGGAGCACTTTTCACTTATGGGGCAACTTTACTTGTTTCACCATATGAAGTCTTTTACCGGAGCGTTATAACTTTTGATGGGGCAGAAGCAGACTGGGGAAAACTCAATTATGCTTCAACTATTATGGAAACGTATCAAGATAATTAATCTGTAGGTGGGGTACATTTTGTGATGGACAAACAAAATTGTACCCCGTCTTATTTGTTGAAAAAATTAACTATGCGTAAATATCTTATTCTTTTCATTTTCACACAGTGCCTGTCGGTTTTCTCTCAAAGTATTGACAAACAATGCAAAGCCGCTTTGAATAATATTCAGAAAGGATTTGTTGCTTATGGAGTTGAAGAGTTGAAAAAGTCATCCATGCAAAATACATTAGCGGCACAATTTTATTTGGCTATTTGCTATGAGTACAATATTTACGTCGAAAAAGATTCAGAAAAAGCATTTGAGTTATACCGAAGAGCCGCAGAAAGAGGGTTGCCTGATGCTATGTATCACCTATCCCTTTGCTATCAAAATGGCATTGGTGTCAGCTCCAATGAAAAACGTTATGAAGAGTGGATGGAGAGGTATAGAAGAAAAGGTGGAAGACTTACACTACCAAACATTATACCTATTTACAAAGAAGGACTCAAACATCAGGCAAACTATGCCTTGTCGCCAAATGGGAATAGTAAAAATGCGGACATCCAAGCCAACAATTTACAAAACACAATCATAAACCAAGTTACGATTGTTCAAAACATTGAAGAACCCGACAGGCAAGTTCAAGAGAGAAGTAATAGCCAACTTGGCTCAAAAGTCGTTTCCGATGTAGATAAACTGATACCCGTAAACCCACAAAACAACGACAATACGTTTGTTTTAATCTTGGCAAATGAAAAGTATCAGAATGCAGAAGATGTCATCAATGCACAAAACGATGGAAATATCTTTGCAAAATACTGCGAAAAGACATTAGGCATTCCAAACAAAAATATTCACCTCTGCCCAAATGCTACCTTTAATAATATAAAACGAGAAGTGACGCTAATGAATCAGATTGCCACCGCCTACAAAGGGGATTGTAAATTTATCGTCTATTATGCCGGACATGGCCTACCAAGTGAAGATAGTAAAGAAGCCTACATAATGCCCATTGATGGTTATAGTTCAGACATCACAACTTGCTATAGTTTGAATCTATTATACAAACAATTAGGGGAGATGACCGCTCAACAGATAGTTGTCATTTTAGATGCCTGTTTCTCTGGTTCTATGCGTGGAGAAAAAATGATAGCTTCCGCTCGTGGGGTTGCTATCAAAGTAAAACAGAGCAATCCTACAGGTAACATGGTTGTCTTTACCGCAGCACAAGGAGACGAAACTGCCTATTCATATAAAGAGCAAGGGCACGGTTTGTTTAC
>CAVDPO010000236.1:0-2154 GCA_963610855.1 Segatella copri | reverse complement strand
GGCCACAGTAGAAATAAACGGTGTCACTTGAGGATGCATCTGTGGCTGGTCTAGATAGATAAATACTGTTTGTTTGATCAATATCACCATCTTTGCTTTGTTTTCCAGTGTACTTGTAAGAAACATTACTTTCTGGAGCAGCAATAACTGTGAAATACTTACTTGTAAGGCTTATCCACTTAACTTTTTCTGTAGTTTCAAAGTCCCCTGTATAACTAGTTTTCTTTGTTTTTCCGTTTTCTTTATATTTATTAACGTAAAATCTTCTGTAGTCGTAGTTATTATTCTTCATTTGTGTAAATGAAGGACCAACTTGTGGTTCATATGCAATTGTATAAGCATAATCACCGTCTGAAAGACCTTCAAATGAAGAATCTCCAATAAGATCAACAGAAACAGCAAAAAGATATTCACCATCCTTAAACTCAAAAGTTTTTTGTACAGTGAAAGCTTTTCCATTTTCATCTGTATAATCATGTGTAAAGACAATTTTTGAACCATCAATGACATAAGCATATGTATCAAGAATTGGTTTTGTTAAATCATCGCCCCAATACATAAGGAAGGCATTATGATCGTTTTCCCCTTTAAAAATAAGGTCAACATGTTGACCATCTGCATTAGCGTGATCCTTCATAATCAAAGATTTAATACTTGCACCAACTGGATCAAAAGTTATTTCAAAAACATCGGTCTCATAAATAAAGGTGTCTGTAGAGTTGTTGTCTGCAACCGGCGTAATTTCTAATGCGTCTTTCTGCTGGTTTGCAACCTCTGAGGTCTGAACTGTATCAGAATCACTTGTGGTAGTTGGTGTTGAGAAGAATGTTGTTTGGATAAACATACTTACAAAAATAACAACAACACAAAGGACTACCGCTAATATTGATTTCCCATCCATAATAGGCTCCTGCGAGGTTTTTAAAACCTCCTGAAAATCTAAATCGGAGGCAAAAGAACTATAGTTATGAAAAAATCAGCCCTCTAGGCTTCTAGGGAGCTGCTTTTTACAAAGAGATTAAGCAATGTATTTTCTTTTTCTTCATAAGCCAAGTCTTTGCCAGGATATACAACAATGGCCATATCAAGTCCTTTTTTTATTTTGTCCTGCTTTAGTCTCCAAATCTCTTTAATTTGTCTTCTAATTAGGTTTCTTTGGACTGAATTGCCATAATGTTTAGCAGGAATGACAATTATTCTGCTGTAGTCTAAATTATTCTCTACTACATATAACTTAAAGCAGGAAAGAGAATATCTTTTTCCCGCTTTGAATATATTGTCAATATCTGCTTTAAATCTGATTATCTGTTTTTTAGTAAGGCTTCTTTTCATCACAGACGGAAAGACTATGTCTGCCCTTAGCTCTTCTTCTTGCTAAAACAAGACGACCACCCTTGGTTGCCATACGTGCTCTGAATCCAAACTTTCTGTTTCTTTTGACCTTACTTGGCTGGTATGTTCTTTTGCCTTTGTAACTCATGGTATATCTCCATATATATCGCTTAAAGCGGGATTTTCATTAACGCTAGTGTATTTACTGAGCACTTGAGTATAAATTTATGCACAATTTTGGTCAAGGGCTCCATCAGGGAATACTACTTATGATTGCTTTGACATATTATTTTTTAGAATCTCAAAAGAGGTTTGCCATTTATCACATATTTCCTCAGCTTTAAAGTAAATGTCTATTTCTCTTTTTGCACTCTCCGGGCTGTCCGAGCCGTGAATAATGTTAAAACTCATCTCTGGAGAAAAATCTCCTCTAATAGTTCCTACTTCTGCATTTGAGGGATTAGTTTTTCCCATTATTTGACGCATTCCTAGAATGACATCTTCTCCTTCTATTACCATAGCAATAATAGGAGCACTGGTAATAAATTTCACGAGAGTTGGATAAAAAGGTTTTCCAAAATGTTCAGCATAATGCTTTGCTGCTTGCTCATCAGATACCTGAAGCATCTTTAATGCCACAATTTTATACCCTTTATCCTCAATTCGGGCTATTATTTTTCCAATGAGTCCCCTTTGAACTGCATCTGGTTTAATTGCAATAAAAGTTCTTTCAACCATTTTAAAACCTCCCATAAGGTGAAACTCTTAAAAATATTTTCTTTATCTTCAATTCAGGAAAAGCTGAATTAACCTTTTTTATTA
>CAVDPO010000235.1:0-2155 GCA_963610855.1 Segatella copri | reverse complement strand
TAGCATATTCACACGCTAGATGTCATTACAAAAATCCATTGAAGTACATATATACTTTCATTGGGTTTTACTACAGAAAGTTGAGAGGTCAACTAAAAGGTGGTACATATTTTTTATTCAACAAGAATGTCCACAAACTTTTTTGTTATCGCTTTTCTTCCCCATGGCTAAACATAAAACATAACGATATTGCATTCGCAACAGCTTATCAAACAGCCAATGAACTTAATGCAATAAAGTCCATTTCGCAAGACAAGAAATACTATTTCATCCAAGGTTACGAAATATGGGCAGACGATGAGGAAAAAATAAAAAAATCCTACCGTCTTGGGATGAATAATATCGTTATCGCTCCATGGCTTGAAGAAAAAGTAAAAGATGCGGGGGCAGATTCAATTTGCATTACAAATGGATTCAATTTCAAAGAGTTTCATTTCACAACTCCATTCAACAAACGTGACAGATACAACGTTGTTATGCTGAATCATATATTGGAGCACAAACGTTGTAAAGATGCTTGGGATGCACTAAAAATTGTAAAAGAATCAATTCCCCAACTACATGTCACAATGTTTGGTGTGTATCCATTCCCCGAAGATTTACCGTCTTGGTATGCTTACCACAAGAACCCTTCAAAAAGTGAATTAAACTATATTTATAACCAAGGAGCTATATATGTTGCCGCATCAGACTTTGAAGGATTTGGCTTAACTATAGGAGAGGCTATGATTTGCGGATGCGCTGTTGCATGCACTAACAATGGTGGTTTTACTTGCATGGCTAAGAATGAAGAAACTGCATTAGTTTCAAAAATTTATGACGTAAAAGCCCTTGCTGAAAATATCAAGCGTCTGATACTCGATGACAACTTGCGTTACCAAATTGCAAAAGGAGGAAATGAATACATACAAAAGTTCACTTGGGAATCCTCTTACAATAAGTTGAAACAACTATTAAAATGAGCTTATGATTAACGTATCAATTATCATAGTCAACTACAACACCTCATTGTTGACACTTAACTGCATAGACTCTATCAAAGAGAATGTAAAAAAAGTCTCTTATGAGATTATTGTGGTAGATAACGACTCGCAAAAAGATAACGCCATTACTCTGTTAAAGAACAACAAAGACATAAAGTACATTCAAAGTAAGCATAACCTAGGTTTTGGAAGAGCAAACAACCTTGGACTCCAATATGCTACAGGCATGTATATTCTGTTTTTAAATTCCGACACCATTTTAAAAAATGATGCCGTAAGCATCATGTATTCTTTTGCGCAATCATATCCACACAAACTAGGAGGACTGGGATGTGTATTAGAAGATAAAAAAGGAAACACAATCCATTCTGCTGGCAACCTACCAAGGATGCACGACGATTGGTATAACTATGTCACCACTCCTCTAAAGAAGGCTATAGGATTGTACAAAAAAAGCAAAGAGGGAACAGGCTTAAATGAAAAAGCTGTTGGATATGTAACTGGTGCAGACCTAATGGTAAAGCGAAGTGTCTTGGAAGAGTGCGGTGCATTCAACCCTTCTTTTTTCATGTACTTTGAAGAAACAGAAATGCAATGTCGCTTTGCAAGAAAAGGCTACAAAAACCTTTTAATCACAGGACCAAGAATTGTACATCTTGAAGGTGAGAGTTCTTCTGAAAGTAAAAGTTCTAAATTCATTAAAGATACAGTTCGACAAGAGAAAAGCAGATATATCTACTTTAAGCTTACTGAACCTCTTTGGAAGTATTATCTATACAGGATTATTCACCCTATCCTAAGACAAACAACATGGCTGAATCCAAATGCCACTTTCAAAGACAAATGGACTTTCATGAAAACATTAACATGTCACATCAAACTTATAAATAAAGAGAACTACAATGAATATATTAATTGATGGAAGAGCCTTAGCTCGTAATAGTGCTGGTGTCTCCTATTTTTTCAAGAATGCCTTAGAAGAGTGGATTACCCAAAGTCCACAAGACTTATTCTATATATACATACCAGCTAAAGTTTCTGATACCTTAATGGACAAGAAACTTGAAGCTGAGAATGTTAAGTACATTATGCCTCAATTAAAACTTCCTAAGCAAACACCGAATATCATTAAGTTGCAAATTGACATACCGCATATATGTAGAAAATTTGCG
>CAVDPO010000234.1:0-2201 GCA_963610855.1 Segatella copri | reverse complement strand
ATCGTGTATAGTGTGACTTGTCCAAAGGGACAAGGCATAACAAAAATAAGTCCTTGAACCGGACACATGAGTTTAATCCCTCATGTTTTCGCCTCTGAAGGCAAAAAACCTTCCCGGGCAGCACATTGACAAAAAAACATTGTACGCTTTTGCCTCTTAATGGCATAAGTGACAGAGTGTTAGCAGCACTATCACTAAAATTCTGTCCTCTCCATTCTAGGAGTAATGTATCAGTAAGAGAGCGAACGACTTTTTGAGGGTGTACCATGCTCTCAAATAGGCAACTAGGCACTACACTCCTAGTAAAAAGAGGTAAAAAGCGAAAAAATATAGAGGCATTTTAGGTCGGAAACGACCCACCTCATGGGGCAAAAATGCGGATATATGCAATCTCTCCTCATCGGGAGAGCGTCTACCCTTGCGGTAGGTCGGTTTCATAGTGTCGAGAAAGGTGTAAAGCCTTGAGATTGGGCAATGTGAAAACTCTTTCGGGAGTTAGTAGCATGACTTGACATCACACCTGGAAGCGATCGCGCTTAGTCTAGGAGTACTACGGCTAGATCCAGAGGTTCGAGACCTCTAAGCGTGTTTATAAAAGGGAGCGCACAAAATCCCCTAAAAGGTGCGCAGAAGGAGGCAACATGAAAAAATTCGCATGTACACTCTGCGAAGGCAACTGTTATGGTTGTTTTTATGCAGAGAATTGTAATCAATGGAACGATAACGCTCCATTTAACCCGCTGGAAATAGAGGTAAGTAATGCCTCTATGGAGTTATGCAAAATTAGAAAGTTTAGAAATTTCTAAACTTAATCTCTATGTCACTGGACTAACAGTGGCACTTGTAGCGGTTCTCAACGTTACGAGAGAATTAGGTATAGAGGTAACTTTATACCATTTTAATAGAGAAACTGGAGAATACTACCCACAAAAAGTGCGCTAGTATTTTCTACTCCTACTATGTCGGATAGAAAAAAGGTTCGAGTCCTTTTAGGAGTTTTGGCAATAATGCCAAAAATAAAAAATAATCGCACTCATGCGAAAAATGGGAGAAAGTGAGGCTTATTATGAGCAAAAGAATTAATTTAGGAAACATGACAACAGACTTTGTAGAGGGATTGTCTCATTTTAATCAATCTTTAAAGGCGATTGATAAAATTAATACCGAGTACAGAGAAAAAATTTCGACAGCAGAGAAAACTCTGGAAGATTTACGGTCAGACCGTAAGGCGTACATGGATGAAGAGGGGCATACTCTGGAAGAGGCTCTCGTTAAATTTTCCACATTGGATGCAGAAAACGAGATTAGAGCCTTAAATACCGCCAAGGAAAAAGAGTTAGAGCCTTGGAAAGAGACGAAAAAGAACGCTATCAAGTTCTTTGCTCTTAAAGAGGTATATACTGCCTATGTGAGTGCTATGGAGAAGGCAAACTTCAAACCATACACTACCATTATGCAAAAATTTCTGGAAGAATCAGGCGTAGAAACTCCAGAGACAGCAACCTCAAAAATGGCGCAGATTTTAGCACTCCGAGCAAGTGGAGTAGTCCGTAATGGAGCAAAGAACCGCGCAAAGACTGGCAGACTTACGAGAAATAAGTCTGAAAAGCAGTATGTAGAATTATTCTTAATGACCTTTATTGACTACTGTGTAATTGATAAAGGGGTACTGGATTGTGACGAGACTGGAGCGTTGACAAAACACATTTTCGAGGATTAGATAATAACTAATCCAGAGTTAGAGGGGGTAGACGCTAGGAGTCTACCCTTTTAACATATAAAAAATAGGAGGGAATTTATAATGGATAATCAATCTTTAATCGAAAATGTATTAGATATGTGGTTGTCTCAAAAACAACTTGAAAAAATACAGAATGGGTGGAGAGCCTTTTTCAATGATCCATTAAAATATAAAGGTTCAGTGGTTGTTGATATGGTTAAATTGGACTTGCAAGAGGACTAAAATAATGAGAATAAAAGAACTAATACATAGTTAGAAGAGCAGACAAACGCAACGAGTCTGCTCTTTTATAGTGTGTATTAGCACTAAAAAGAGGAGGTAAAAGAGATATGAAAAACTTAAAAAATGTAGAAAAGAGATATAAAGAGGGAACTCTAAGCAAAGAAGAATGTATCAGAGCATACGAGGAGACTAACTTGTATGATGAGACTGGAGCATTTAAAACGGAGTTATATAATGC
>CAVDPO010000233.1:1682-2206 GCA_963610855.1 Segatella copri | reverse complement strand
TCTAGGGTAAGTAGATATATGCACTTATATAACTTCGTAGAGAATAAAGTAGATAAATCTACTATTTCTTTATAATTTTGGTATATAGGCATATATCTACCTTTTATTCCCCTTTCTTTTAGTTTTCGCTTGGTGCAACTAGTGTGTTGTCAACGTCCTTTGTTATGACTTCTTCATCGTTGTCGACATATTCAGGAGTGCCATTGTCTTTAATACTCGCTTGGTCGTAAACAACTGCTTTTTGAAGTTCAACACTTAATGGTGCGTATTTGTTAAGCAAGAGTTTAAGCACGGTTTTTTGGCACATTGCATCAGTCAAATCTCGCCATACGTTTGTTGCTCCTTTTGAGTCAAACGATTTGGAGTATTTTTTCCCGTGTGCTAAACATTGCTCTTTTGTCATATAGAGAGTTTTTGTAAAGCCGTTTAATAGTTTGAAATAAGCGAAATAACCGATTATTTCTTTGCTATCAAAGTCGTGTGAGAACTTGAATAAATCTTCTCCAAACTCGTCTTGCCCTGCA
>CAVDPO010000233.1:1043-1672 GCA_963610855.1 Segatella copri | reverse complement strand
GGCAAAGCCTAACGAGTTTGCTAATGGAAGTTTTAATGAGCTTGCCATAAGTCCTGCGCTTAAAATCGTTCCTGCATCGCAACTTGAAAGTGTTGGATTTGAACTAACGACTGAACTAATATCGGCAACGAATTGTCTTGCTAGTTCTTTGTCGCCCAAAGTGTCGTTAATTAGCTTTTGATAGGCATCGCTTTTAACTGCAACACTGAACTTAATTGGTTTTGTTGTTGTTTGAATATTTGCCATTTTTTATTCCCTTTCCTTGATGAATACATCTTTGTATTTTGAGAGCATACCTTTGATTTTTTCGTATGTTCCCTTGTTTGTTGTTGTGAGAGTAAACGAGTATGTTTCTTCACTATTTTTTGGCTTATAGGCATATAACCTTTCAGTCATTCTATTAGCGGATAGTGCAAGTATTTTTTCCAACTCTACACAACTCTTTGAGAACTCGCCTGTAATCGCTTTAACCGCTTGAAGTCTTGCCTTTTTAATTTCGGCAATTTTATTGTTAATTTCAGTGCGATTTTGCCAAAGCATTTTATATTCGAGATCCGTTTTGATTTCGAGTTCAGGGTGTTCTCTTTCGTTGATAAACTTCTCACAAAGTTCTTTCGCGTTTTCAAGTG
>CAVDPO010000233.1:0-1033 GCA_963610855.1 Segatella copri | reverse complement strand
TTTATCGTTGTATTTAATGTCGATGGTGTTTGCCATTCTTACTCCTTTCTACATTTGAATAGTTATGTTTGGTGGTATCTTCTTTTTGATATTGTTTTCATAGAAGTCAGTTTCGACTTTTTCTAATAAAGCAATATCTCTTATAAAGTCTTTTCTAGGTAGCCAATAGTATCTAATTTCTTCGTGGTCGATTTCTCTTACACCATCTACATATTTGAAGAACCTTAATTTTGCTACGCACACAGAACCAACGGTGTCATCGAGAACTACTTGATAATGAAGATTTTGTATAAAGTAATTTTGTGGCAAGTGATTTAGCCAATTTAGTAAATCTTCGCTATTCAAGACATCGTGAGTTTTGATTTCTAATACCCATTTCTCGCCTGTTAGTAAGTCAACAAGCATACCGTCGATAGTTGCTGTTAGATAGGGCTTATCAAGTCGATAGTAAGCAGTTAAACCGTTTGGACTAATTACTTTGAATTTTCCTTTGAAGTTCAGTTGAACGATTTTCCTAATAAGTTCTTCTGCATCTCGACCATACTCTTGACTAGTTGTTGGGTTATCATCTTCCTTTTCGTTAATGTTAGGGTTAATAGCTGAACAATAGACATCAAGAGCAGTTTGATAAGGGTTCGCATTGAATAGTGCCGATGCCGACGAGCCACCAAACTTTCGCCATTTCAACCAATCAATACGGTTTTTGAATTTGACTTTCCTGTAATGTTTTTTCGCCATATATTCCTCCTTTCTTTAAGATTTGCAATATGTATAGTTCTCGCTCAATGCTTGTTTCGATAACTTGAAGTAAGCTATCTCTTTTTACACATTGAGAGTTGAACCTAACATTTCCGTTAAAATCTTCTCTTGCAATTTTCATAAGCATATATGCCTTTGACTTTTCGCAACCTACATAAGACATCACATCTTTGTAATTCCAATTCGGTGTAAGCAACAATTCTTCTTTACTCATATATAGGTATTTTATTTTTTAGAAAAAGTGTCAAAACTTTTCTTTTTCGTGGTTGTATGT
>CAVDPO010000232.1:0-2207 GCA_963610855.1 Segatella copri | reverse complement strand
GGTATATCAAAGATTTTTGAAATATAAAGAAGAAGAAGAGGAGGAGGAAAAGTGATTTTATGGCTGAAGAAAATAAAACAGAAAACAATACAGAAAACAAGAGAGGTTTTAAGGCTTGGCTTTTGGCTTTTTTTGGTGCTATACTTGGTGCAATCGGCACCTTTTTCCTTTGCAGAAGAACAAGTAAAGATGTATCAAATATCGGAGGAGGATTTGACAAAGTTGGAAGTCAACTTGGAGGAGCTAAAGAAACAATTGATAGTGCAAGAACAACTACGAGTGAACTTGGATCTTCAATTGAAGAATGCGAACGAAGAGCTAACGAGTGCTCAAAAATCATTGAAAGAGTTAGAGGACAATATCAACAAGGAAATGAAAAGTAGACTTTGGAAAGGTATAGCAATAGGAGTAGGGGTCACGGCAACAATTAGTTTAATAGTCGGCTTGGTTGTCGGCTTAAGAAAATAATTTTTATAGGAGATTAAATTATGTTATCAAGATTATGGATTTTGGCAATAGGTGTTATTGCAATGATTGTCTTTCAATTTATTAAGTTTATGCTTTCTAAATTTGCACCTAGTTTCCACGAAAAGGCAAAGTCTTATTATTCGTGGGTTATACTAGCTCTTAATTTCATAGTGTTTTATATAACCTATGCAGTGAAATTTAAGAACTACCTACCCTTTGACAGTCTTTTGGATGCTTGCTGTGTTACGGCAATTGCAATTATGGGCTATGACTTAATAGAGCCGATTCTTAAAAAGATTTTCAAAAAGTCTTAAGGAGTTTTAAGTGGAAGAGAAAAAATTTATTTTGGTAAAGCCTTACTTGGAAGTGAGGTGTTTCTCTTCCCTTGAGGTCTATTGTCAAGAGGGAAGAACTGTAAAATTAAAAACTGTAAACAAAGAAGAATACGAAGAAGAGAACACCTACGGAGAAATTTTTCTCTTAAAGAGAAAAGACTTTTTGTATTCTCATAGTGATACCTCAATCACAATGTGCCACTTAACCTTTAGGGGCGAAAGCTTGGAGGGTTTAGAGCTTAAAGAATTAGACTTTATAAATATTCTTTCAAAGCTTGAATATTGGGAGCATCGGCTTTGTTTACTTGAATATAAAAAACAAAACGAATTAGACAAAGAAGAAATTAGAGAAAATCACACAAAGCTCAAAGAAGAATTTGAAGAGCACAAGATAGAGTTTGAAGAGCACAAGCAAGAAAATATAGAAGACTTTAAAGAGAATGCAAAAGAACACGAAGAATTAAGGAAACTTGTAGGGGGCTACAAAATCACAACTTGGAGTGAATTAAAAACTTTAAGAGACACATCAAGTTTATCCAAAGGCTCGTGGTATCGAATTACAGACTATGACTGTATACTCAACCCCTCTTCGACTACTGTCTCTTCGGCTCATAATGTCTATGACATTATAGTCCTAGCGACAAGCGACCACACACTCACAGAGGAAGCTTTGGCAACACGGCGAGAGGGGGACACTTACTTCCAGTATGCAAAATTGGATGCTTGGGAGCTTAAATATTGTCTAGACAACGACCAAGTAAGGTTTCCATTTTGTGGCTCGGATGAGGATGGTGGCAAGGGGGTTGTATGGTGGATGAAAGACGAGTGGGAAAACGAGGCTTTTTATGATTTCAAAAACGTTTTAGAGATAAGATACGAGATTACGGCAAGCACACTAAACGACTTACCTGACCTTCCCTATATTCGCCAGTTTACAAGTGCAACAAGTAAGACTGGGTGGACTATCAACACAAGCTCGCCACTCTCTTTTTACACTTTCTCAATATGCTTAGGCACAGAGCTAAACAAGGACACAATACTCGACCTTTCGGTTCAAGATTGGACTAAATACAAGATTGACACAAGCTCAACCTCTTATGTCAAAAGCTTTGGAAAAAATAAGCTTTTAGACTGCTCTTCGTTTTATAGGACTGTCGATGACTTTAAAATTAACTGCTTTCTAGTTGTCAATGGCAAGAGCTCGACAACTTACATCACAGAGGAGAGTTTTGAACATTTTAGACTTTTTGACAATTCAATTGATAATTTTGGCTATTCAAACACTTTCAATTGTATTTATTCTTTCGCCTCTTCTACTGGCTCTGGCAATAAGTGTACGGTGTATTGCTCCTACAACACCTTTGGGTCGAATTGCTACACCAACACCTTTGGGTCGTATTGCTA
>CAVDPO010000231.1:0-2299 GCA_963610855.1 Segatella copri | reverse complement strand
GAAAAAACATACCTAATACAAGGAAACGAGTTTACTATTAAGGAAATTGAAGCTCGATAAGTGAAAATTTATGAATGTAGAAAAAGTTAGTGATACCATAAATAAAATATTTCTAGACAACGGAGATGAAATTATTCTCGTTGGAACAGCCCATGTCTCTCAAAATAGTGTTGATGAAGTGAGACAAGTAATTGAAGAAGAAAACCCAGATCACATTTGTCTTGAATTAGACAAGGGAAGATATGACAGCAAAACCAAAGAAAATAGCTATTCTAATATGGATTTGGTTAAAATCTTTAAGGAAGGCAAAGCTTTTTTAGTTCTTGCAAATACAGCATTAGCCTCTTTCCAAAAGAAAATGGGAGCTCAAACAGGCTCAGCTCCAGGAGAAGAAATTTTATGTGCTGGAAAAATTGCAGAAGAAAAAGGTATCCCCTTCTCTCTTTGTGACCGCGAGATTCAAGTAACACTTAAAAGAGCATGGCGAAAAAGCAATTTTTGGAACAAGGCAAAACTTCTCTCCACTCTTCTTTCCAGTGCCTTTGACAAAGAAGAATTTAAGCCCGAAGAGTTAGAAGAACTAAAGAAGTCCGATACTCTTCAGGAAATGATGAATGAATTAGCAAAAGAACTTCCAGGGGCAAAAGAAGCTCTCATTGATGAGAGAGATAGATACTTAGCAACAAAGATTATGGAAGCTCCTGGACATAAAAAGGTAGCTGTAATTGGAGCTGGACATGCCAATGGCATAATTAAGACTATTGAAAAACTTGAAAAGGGAGAACTTTCAAAAGACCTTAGTTCTATATCCCAAGTTCCAAAACCTTCAAAAGCAGGAAAAGTCGCCGGCTGGGCAGTCCCAATTGCAATTATTGCTATTGTTGTGATTGTAGGCTTTATGCAAGGCTTTGACCAAGGTCTTAAATACTTTATTATTTGGGCTTGCACAAACTCTCTTACAACCGTTTTGTTCTCAATCCTATCTTTAGCTCATCCTTTGAACTGGCTTATATCTGCCATAGCTGCTCCAATAGCAGTTCTTAACCCCGCCATTGGAGTTGGAATTATAACAGGAATTGCAGAAGCTAAACTCAGAAAACCCAAGGTCAAAGATTTTGAAACAATCGCGGATGATATTTCATCTTTCAAGGGATGGTTTAAAAACCGAGTTCTTCACGCTTTTACTGTTTTCTTTGGCACTAGCGTTGGAAGTATAGTTGGAACTTTTATTCTCTTCCCTATTATGCTAAAGATTTTTAGCTAAGAAGATTTTTGTAAACTCCTCTGAGATAAGCAAAAATTTCCATAACGGAAAAACTTCAATAAGAAAGCTTTCCTCTTTTAATTTTTAAACACAAAGGCATCTTTAATTTTCTTGCAACGTTTGAGAAGAAGGCGCTTTTCATCAAAGTTCATAGAAAAAGGAACAATGGCTTTATCAAAGCCCATTTCATAAGCAGCTTTTAGTCTACGGTCTCCATAATTAACAGGTCTCACCTCTCCTGCAAGACTAAGCTCTCCAAAACAAACCATTTTTGATGGAAGATTCTTTCCACAGCAGGCAGACCATAGAGCTACAGCTAATGCCAACTCCACAGAAACTTCATTTACTCTAACCCCGCCAGCGACATTAACGTAAATATCTTTATCTCCCAATTTAACAGCTCCATGACGTTCTAGAATTGCAGCAATTCGGGTAACTCTTGAATTATCTATCTTGTCTGAATAAACACGACTGTAACCACTCTTTGCATCAACTACGAGAGCCTGAACTTCTACAATAAAAGTTCTGGATCCTTCTGTAATAGCAGTATAGGCAATGCCAGGAGGTAGTTCACTTTCTTGACGCTCAGAAATAAAAAAACTTGATGGGTCTTTTACTCCTTCCAAGCCCGCAGAAGTCATATTAAAAATTCCAATTTCATCAACAGAACCAAAACGATTTTTTGCTGCTCTCACAAGCCTTACGCCCATAGAAGCTTGTTCAAAATAAATAACTGTATCAACCATATGTTCTATGATTTTTGGCCCTGCTAATGTACCTTCTTTGGTTACATGACCAATAAAGAAAACAGCCGTCCCATTTCGCTTACAAAGACTTGTCAATTCCATACAACAAGTTCTAATTTGAGTAACAGATCCTGCAAGAGACGTTAGCTCTTCTGAGTACAAAGTCTGAAGAGAGTCTATGACCACAATCTGAGGTTTTTCTTTTTCCAAAACGTGTGATATTTTCTCAAGTTTTGTTTCACAAAGAATATTTATTTTTGATAAATCAAGGCCAAGTCTTTCTGCTCTT
>CAVDPO010000230.1:0-2338 GCA_963610855.1 Segatella copri | reverse complement strand
CATTTGCACAAAGTATTTCTCAAAGAACTGTATCTCATACAACACCCTTCCCTCTTCTTTGTCAAGCAACTTTTCCTCCTTTTTTTGCTTTTTCGCTTTTTTATTACTGCACCTCCCAAAATCCTCCTCACACTCTCTCTCTTTAACCGCTATCTATCTTCCTAAAAACCTTCTTTCTATGACACATTCATCGCCTTCATTATTAGTGAAAATTCTTTCTTTATAAAACTTATAGGCAACTTATGAACTATATTTCTCTCATAAATGTATTTTTACATTCGTGAAAAACTTCTACTATTCAATGCACTAAAATTTCATCTTTGGGGAGACCTATTTAAGCGTGTAATACCGCTAAATAACAGCATCTAATACAACCAACACAAATACGCCAAATACGCTGACTAGCCCTTGCGGAGGCATAGACTTTTGTGTATACTCCTGCAACTTTTATGCAAACATTACCATCAGAACTCATTTCTCTGCTCGGATCTTCTCTCTTTGGAAGCACCGTGAGATTGCTTAGTTACTCTCTCATGGCTCACCATAGAGAACGATTATTTAAGTTATGCCATAAGAAAATCACCATGGCCAGCATCGATCAAGCACGAAAAACACCTCAATCGGGTTTACAAATAACCCGAAGAGCTATCGCACTGCTTGCGGTTTTTTCCATCATATTGTTACCTAAATTGATAGCCGTGTTTAAACCGGAAATTCCAATTGCCATTGGATATTCTCAGTTAAGCGACGGTTTTCTTTTTTTCTCTTCATCATGCGAAAAAATTCGTTGGTCTCAATTTCATGGGTTGGTCATCACCCCCTTAGATACACATCTTCTATCTGCCATCATCGGACTTTATTTTGGAAGCGCACTTGTAGATTTTAAAGCTTAATACTATGAACACAACACACGAAATTATTCGACAAAATTTGCTTTCTCAATTGGAAGCAGCTTATCCACTCGCCTTACCAAGACAAACCCTCAAACAAGGCTTGTGTTTGGCAGGATTCCATCTTCTAAAACATCAACTCGAAAAAGAATTGGAATATCTGCACGACAAAGGATTCATATCTCAAACATGCAGTGAATTATGCCCGCACAACAAACGCTACAAATTATCCACCAAAGGAATTGACCTTTTAGAAGATGAAAACCGACACAACATCTGCTTTTAATGAACACCTTAAACGCATCAAAGTTGCAAAAGACACAACCGACTTGTTTTCTCAAATGCAAGTAGCAGAAAAAACGATGAGCATTCTTTGGGAAGATTTATTCGACCAAATTTGCCATAAAAACAGCGATTTATCCTACGTTAAAGATCTAACGATGGTTCTCAATAAATTGATTCAAAGTTATCGTCAACTTTTCATGCTCACAAAGCAAATACGTCCCGAAACAACAGAGCACCAACATTGGTCTTTTTCGGACAATCTTTTGAAGGAATTGGAGGAACAGCTTCAACTTTTATGAACACATTCTTCCTACCTTACCAAATTCGTTGGATTCAAGATAATGCTCGCATAAAAATCATGGAAAAATCGCGACAAATCGGTCTTTCTTGGGCCACAGCCTATCGAGCACTACGCAACGCGATGTGTTTACCTCGAACACATTATTGGATTTGCTCTCGAGATCGCCATCAAGCTGGGTTGTTTTTGAAAGATTGCCAAGCTTTTTCGCAGATATTCAATCAAGCGGTTAACAAAAAAATGTTAGACATGCAACATTCTGGGAATACGACAATCAAACTTAACAATGGAAGTACATTAACCTTGTTATCTTCTAATATAAATGCACAAGCTGGCAAACGCGGTTCACGTATTTTGGATGAATTTGCACTTCATGAAGACCCTGAAGGCCTCTACAATATTGCTTATCCGGGCATCACTTGGGGTGGCCAGCTGGAAATTATCTCTACACACCGAGGCTACAACAACTTCTTCAACAAACTCATTTTAGAAGTCCGTAATGGGAAAAATGGAAAAGGTATTTCGTTGCACCGTGTCACCCTCACAGATGCACTTGAACAAGGTTTTTTGAAAAAATTAAAAGAAAAATTGCCCCCAAATGACCCTCGTCAGGAAATGGATGAAGGGGACTATTACAACTTCATACGTAATTCCTGCGCAGGAGAAAAAAGTTTTCTACAAGAGTACATGTGTCAACCCATGGATGATAATACCTCTTTTCTTCAATTAGAAGCACTGGAAGGGTGTTTTTATTCCTCAGATAATACGCGTAAGCCACAAACACATGGCCTATTTTACATGGGCGCTGATCTGGCCAGAACACAGGATTTGAGCGTCTTTGCTGTTATCGAAAAATGTGATGAAT
>CAVDPO010000229.1:1291-2450 GCA_963610855.1 Segatella copri | reverse complement strand
AAGCTATATGATGAAACTTTAATTACCTTTGAATTTGTAAATGATGAGGACGAGGGTTTAGTATCAAATATTCTTGAAGTAAATTCTGAAAAGAACCATTTGCTCCCTTTGGATATGGAATTAAGCAATGATGGTTTGCTTAAATGGCTGAGAAGAAGAGTTATTCCAAAAAACAGAAGATTTGTTCATAACATATTGAGAGCTTTAAATTTGAAAATCAATGATACTAAAGGTATAATCGATGTGTGTCTTGGTTTATCTCTTAATGATAGTTACTGGATAGTGCCAAGTGATTTTATAGGGAAGTTTGCCGATTATAACTTGTATGAAAACAGATTTTCGGAAGCTCTTTCTCTTGTTGCTTACACCGGAGTGGGAACGACAAACAGAATAAAAACCTCACCGGAACTTACAACAAACGGTATGCTTAGAAAAGCTTGGAGATTTTTTGACGGTGACGGTATATACCTTTATAAAGGCGGTACAGAGGGAGCTATCAATGCCGGAAAAGAACCATACAGCGAATTTTACGCTTCACAAATTGCCGAAAAAATGGGACTTAACTGTGTTCGCTACGATTTGGCAAACTGGAAAGGCATTTTAGCTTCTACTTGTAAACTTTTTACGGATATAAATACTTCGTATGTGCCTATTGGCTATATTGTTGATGATATTACTATCAGAAAATGCTTGAAGTATTATCAGCAACTGGGTAATGATTTTTACAATGAGCTTTGCAGTATGCTTGTCTTTGATGCGTTGATATATAATGAAGACAGACATTTCGGCAATTTTGGAGTGCTTAGAGATAATCACAGCGGAAAAATAATCAGACCGGCACCGATATTTGATAACGGTCTTTCTTTGTTTAACTTCGCTATGGATGATGAAATCAAAGACTTAAAAGAGTACGCAAAAGAGCGAACCAACCCTTACTATATGGAATATGAAGAAGTCTGCGAGCTTGTTATGGGAGCAAAGCAAAAAGAACAGCTGAGACGAATGATAGGATTTAAGTTTGAAAGACACCCGACTTACAATTTGCCGGAAGACAGGCTGACGGCAATAGAGAAACAAATTCAGCTTAGGACACAGGAATTACTGAAAATTCCGATTAGAAAAAAGAATAAAGATAAATCTATGGATTTATAAGAAGAAA
>CAVDPO010000229.1:495-1281 GCA_963610855.1 Segatella copri | reverse complement strand
AATTCGTTCTTAGTGCTGTTTTCTTTTTATATATAAGACACAGAGGAAATAACAATGAGCGAGATCGATATAGTCGAAAAAGGCGAAGCACAGGTAAATGAGTTTTCTGCTCTTGACGGTGTTTTCAGAAATTTTGAGGAAAGTATTAGCGTTATCGAGACAGCCATGAACATTGCTGACGATGATGAAAGTTACTTTTCCGAGGACGGCGAAACAGGACAGCTTTCGCCTGTTTCTAAAGATGTTTCCAAAGAAATCAAAGGAAAAACCAAGCAAATGGCAGACGGTGCAATGTACTTTGCACGGCATAAGAAGAAAAAGAAAAAGGAAGAATTTGAGGAATACAGAGTATATGAGCTTGAGCCACTTAATGAATATGATACAAATAACAAAACAAAAAAACGTACCGATATAGGTATAGGCTCTAATGCCGATAAGATTGGTTCTTATACCGATAATTTAAAGTTGCCGAAAGAAAACAACGGCATTAAAGACACTGTTATTAAAGAAAGAAAATATGTTGCCATTTCCGCAAAAGGGGAACGTATTTACTTTACTGCTCCAGCTTATGAGACAATCCCTAACAAATTAGTTTTGCCTAAAAACTCAAAATCAGAAGTATTATACACTCACACTTCCGCAAAAAAAGTTTTTAGTCTCGCAAAGAAAACAAATAATATTGTTGGTGTTGCTTCTAAGCTTAATGTTGATCCGGTTACAAGAACTGCGATGAAAGTTGCTGAGCTTGTGAAAAATGCTCTAAAGACTGCCAAAAAAGGATACGAA
>CAVDPO010000229.1:0-485 GCA_963610855.1 Segatella copri | reverse complement strand
AAAAGGAAGCCGATGAAAAAGGTAATGTTTGGTCACCAAGCTACTCGACAGTGCACACTGTCAAGAAAAACGGCTGCCTTTTGGTTTTGTTGCCGTTAATTGCTATTGTTTTCCTCGTAACATCAAGCTTTGTTAGCGGTGCGATTAAGATTGTTCTAAAGGCTGCCGAACTGAAAAGCCAACTCAATTCTTATTTGGCAATTTTCGAGGGCAAGACAGCTTATTCCGGTACTGGAAAAGCAAAAAATCTGACGGAGTACACGGATACAACAGAAAGAATGTGGGTCGAGAAATATTGTGAAACTTATGATATGCAAGGTTGGGAAGAAGTCTGTTTAGCTATCTGTATGACAGAAAGCGGTGGCTTAGAAAACAGTGCCAATCCTATGGGTGTTGTCTCGTCAAGCGGTAACTATGTCACGGGTTTTTACTCGGGTTCTACGGAGAGCGGTATTGCAGCCGGAGTACAGACTCTAAAGAATTGT
>CAVDPO010000228.1:0-2489 GCA_963610855.1 Segatella copri | reverse complement strand
ATTATTGTCTTCAAAGACACTTCTTTTTACTTCTATTACTTTAAAATCGTGCATGGGATTATTTTATATCATAAAGAAACTTTTATCTATTTGTTTTGTTATGCTTATTAAGAAGTCATGCTTGTATGAAAAAAACGAAAGTTGTAACATGACTGGGTAAATTAATTTTTCAGAGGTAAAATTATGTCAAACAGAAACGGAAAATCTTCAGGTGAAGGAATTATAAAATTAGCTAATATCATTCAGATAGTTTTATCAATTCTTTGTATTCTTGGTGGTATTGTCATGATTGTTGCTGGCGCTAATTGTAAGGATTGTTACTACCCTTCTGATGTTCCTGTAACAGGTGCTACCCTAATTGTTTGTGGAATTCTTTTTATTGTTGTTGGGCTCATTGTTATAGCAATTGAAGCCATGTTTTTAAGATGCTATGGCGAAATTGCAGTAGATCTTCACTGTATTAGGAATTCAAATGCTACAATTGCTGAGTTTATTGATAGAGCCGATATTGCAAGACGCAACAAAGAACAGCAGTAATTTAAAGAGGTTTTTGCAAAATTTGCAAAAACCTCTAAAAGCTTTATATTTGTAGTGACGAGCACTGGGAATTTTCCTAGTGCTTTTTTACTATTGTGGTGGTCATTTATGGAAGAGAGAGAAGTTCAGGGAATTTCTTATTATCTCATTAGAAAGAGGGGAATGCGGAATTTACGACTTAAGATAAGTAACGAAGGGAAGGTTGTGGTTTCTGTTCCTTATTGGGTTAAACTTTCTAAAATTGAAGAATTCGTTGTAAGCTGTAAGAGTACAATTGAAAGAGCTGAGAAAAGAGTTCCCCCTTCTTATGAAACTGGAGATACCATAATGCTTCTTGGAACACCAAGAGTTCTTGAGGTTTTTGAAACTCTACAAAAACAGAGAAAAATGGCCCAATATAAAGTAGAAGACGAAAAATTAACAGTATATGTTGAAAATAAGGATATCGGTCTTGTAAAACAAGCCATCAAGCAAATGTATATAGACACGGTTGCAGAGGTGCTTGCTAGTAGAATTGCTTATTGGTTGAATATTGTGGAGGTGGGGGATCTTTCAAGTTTTGGTGTAAATAAAGCCAAGACAAAATGGGGTGTCTGCTATCCAAAAGAAAGGCGTTTGTACCTCAGCTATATGTGCGCAATTTTGCCATATGAGCTCATAGATATGGTAGTATTGCATGAAGTTTGCCATCTAAAAGTGGCAGGACATGGACCAGACTTTTGGGCGTTGATGAGAAGATATTTGCCAGATTTAGATAAAAGAAAGGCCCAACTTAAAGAAATCTCTAAGAAGGGCTTACCATATAACTTGGTGTAGGGCTTTTCATACTCTTGCAAATTACTTAATTATAGACAATAGGTGTTTAACAAAATTGTAAGTTCTCTTTGCTGAACTTATTGAAACTTTCTCGTTTGTAGAGTGGATGTCTACTAAGTTTGGCCCAATTGAAACACTATCCATTCCAGGAACCTTACTGCTTATAACTCCACACTCAAGTCCTGCATGGATTGCGGTCACAAGAGGTTTTTTTCCTGTGTTTTCTTCATAGGCTTTTGCGCAGAAAGCAGCCAACATTGAATTTGGATCTGGAGTCCAAGAAGGGTAGCCATCTCCAATCTTATAGTTAAATCCAAAGGCCGATACTATTGTGGCAATTTTCTTGACAAGATATTCCTCTGCGCTATCAATGTTGCTTCTTACGCTAAGTTCCATGTGGAAATTTCCATCTTCGTTTGTGTGAACAATAGCAAGATTGTTTGAAGTTTCAACAATACCAGGAAGGGCTTTGCTCATTGAAAATACTCCATGTGGAAGTGCAAATAAAAGACTGATGACTCTATTTGTGGATTCCTCTGAAAGGGATTTAAGAAATACAAAAGAGTCTAAATCTTCATATGAAACAAAAAGGTTTGGTTCTTCAAGTTTATTTTCAAATTTTAAGGATTCTGAGGTTGTTTCAATTGCTTGTTTTGCAGCAAAAAAAGTGTTTTCCTTAACGAGGATTGTACATTCACAGGTTGAAGGAATTACGTTTCTTCTAATTCCTCCGTTGAATGATGCTATAGTAAACTGACATCCTACCTCTTTTATTTTATAAAGAATTCTTGCCATTGCACTAATTGCATTGAGTCTTTGAAGATGAATATCTCCTCCGCTATGTCCTCCTTTTAGCCCTCCAACTGTTATTTTGAGGGGTTTCCAGTTTTTATTTGCAGAGGAGGATTCTAAAACGGTATCCGAGACTAAATCTACTCCTCCGGCACAACCAATATAAATAATTCCTTCTTCTTCACTGTCGAGGTTAATAAGTTTTTTACTTTTAATAAGAGAACCATCAAGTCCAAAAGCCCCGTCCATCCCTGTTTCTTCTGAGAAGGTGAAAATAGCTTCAAGGGGGCCATGCTGGCTTTCCTTATCTGTGAAAATTGCCATTGTAATAGCAACCCCAATAC
>CAVDPO010000227.1:0-2548 GCA_963610855.1 Segatella copri | reverse complement strand
CTCTGAAGACATAGACATAACTTTTTCCGAGCATATTGGAGCTCCAAGAAGAAAAAAGCTGAAAAATGTTGTTATTGCTGGAATAAGCAAGGCTCTCTTTACATCTAAGAAGAAACTTTTTGAATGTAATCAATTACAGATTGAACTGTTGTAAAATCCTTTATTGAAGTTCCTTCAAAATCAACTTCAAAAGCTTCTTCTATTGCAATAACCATACACAGCATTCCAATTGAATCCATTCCAAGATCATATACAAGTGATGATTGCTCGGTGACAGAGTCCATTTTGTCTGCTGTATGAGGATAGAGTTTTTGAAGCAATTCTTTTAGTTTTGAAAATATGTCTGTACGGGTCATTTTACTTGACTCCTAAGTATTTTCATGCTGGGAGAACGTACAAAATCAGTTGTCCTAATTACTATTTCACTTATCCTCTGCTCTGAAGGCAATGTGTTGTTTACTTTAGCGAAATTGTCACGTACATATGTTCCTAAATCTCTATCAGCTGGAATTGATGTTTTTCTTGGAACTACTTCAAGAATAAGCTTTCCTTCTTTTTCGTATACAAGAGAATCTTGTATACAGTCCAACTCATTAAACACGCCTTCCAACTGAGCAGGTGAAATGTTTTCACCTGTGGGAAGTACAATGACTTCTTTTTTTCGTCCTGTTATATAAAGACGGTTTTCATTATCAAATGTAACAAGGTCTCCTGTTTTGAACCATCCGTCTTCAAAAGCTATACTGTTTTCTTCTGGTTCTGAAAAGTAACCTTCTGTTATGCTAGGGCCCTTTAACCACAACTCTCCGTTAACAACTTTATAATCAATATCTGGATAAACATATCCAACAGAGCCAGGAAAGTGTTTTGAATCAGGATTGCCAGACACCAAGTTGGCACTCTCTGTAAGCCCATAACCAGGAAAGAGAGATATTCCAAATTTTTCGCATTCTTTTACAAGATAAGGACTTACGGTTGCAGCTCCGCAAATTATATATTTAACGCTATCTCCAAACATATTCTTGTTAAACTGCATAGAAAGGTTCAGTGCCATTTCTACGAGAGCAGGGACTAAAACAAGAACAGTGGGCTTAAAGATAATCATCTCTTTAAACATGTCCTTCGTGTTATGACAAATCCAAACAGAACTTCCCGTCATCAATGCAGTCATAAAGTTTCTAATAAAACCAAAAACATGTGTCATTGGTAGAATAAGAAAATAACGTTCTTCAAGAAAATCTCTTAATCCGTAACATCCATTTCTTGTGCCAAGTACTACAGCTTCATGTGAAAGAATTGCACCTTTGCTTTTTCCTGTTGTGCCACCTGTGAACATTATCACGCATTGTGATTTTTCAGAAACAGAGTCATCGGCTTTTGTTTTGATATGGCAAGAGGATTTTTCACTTATTACAAGGCAATTATCTTTATTGAGTTCCCTATTGGTTACAAGAGCTTTAAGCTGATATTTTAAGCAACATTCAGCTAATGCTGCATCTGGTAATTGAGGAGGAATAAGCAAAGAACAAATTCCTAATGTTGAAGTAGCTAAGACAACTTTAGCAAAATCAATCCCATTTTGAAGGCAAATTCCTATTCTGTCTCCTTTAACCAAACCTTCATTTAACAATACTGTTCTGTATGATGCAACAAGTGATTCAACATCATTATATGAGTAATTTTGCCCATCAACGATTGCAATTTTGCTTCCATATGTAGAAACACTGTATTTCCAAAGGTTAACAACCGTTCCATAGTTGACAATTGATTTAAAGCATTCACTTGTTGTGTATTTTTCAAAATTCTTCATGCTATTATTCATTATAAACTCCTTTATCACAAAATTCTTTTAAATTTGACTCTATTTTATGCAAGTACTCAGAAATGCTCTTTATTCTTTCAATTGAAGGGAAATCTGTTTCTGAATTTACCTGTATTCTTTTTCCTACAAAAATTTCTGTTCTCTGAGGCCAATGATTTCTATGTTTTACATAAACTGGAATTATGTCTGATTTTCCTTGAATGGACATCATTACAGCCCCTCCCTTAAATGGGTCTACAGTATCAACTCCGGCATGTACTCTTCCTTCTGGGAAAATACCAACCATTGCACCGTTTTTGAGCTCTCTTTTAATCCTATGAAAAGTAGATATTGAAACATCCTGTTTGTTGATTTCTATGCAGTGTACATGTTCAAAAAACCATCTAGCAAGCTTACTGCCAAATAATTCTGAAGTAGCAACAAAAACAGGACGGCGCTTCCAAAATGTGCACAACAATATTACAGGATCCCAAAACGAAGAGTGATTACAAATAATAAGAGTGGATCCTTTTACAGACGGTTTGCCCATTGGGTAATGAACCTTTGGTAATAGATAGACCAGAGCCGGCAGTATTCCAGTTACTTTTACAAAATCATAGAAAATAAAGTTTTTATTCTTTTTGTTTTCGTCTTTCAAGTTCTCTCCCCAATTCTTCAATCCTTTTGTGAACGAAGTCCGTAATATTAGTGGCATTTTCTTTTAAACTAAGATCGTCTTTATAGAAA
>CAVDPO010000226.1:0-2572 GCA_963610855.1 Segatella copri | reverse complement strand
AAAAACCACTAGGGGATTTTTATATTAATCAAAAACATGAGTATTGTGCTATGATAGGTTGTGCAAAGAGATAGGCGTAGGAGGACAACATGAACGTTCCATTAAGTGAATATCCAAGACCTCAAATGAAAAGGGAAAGTTTTCTTTGTCTAAATGGACTGTGGAATTTGCAATTTATATCTGATGGAAAAGAAGCAAAAGAATATTCTATTTTAGTCCCATATTCTCCGGAGAGTGTTTATAGTGGAGTTCAAAGAACGTTACACGCCCATGAAACAATGCGTTACAGTAGGCACGTAGTTTTTCCTGAAAATGTAAATTTTCAAACTCATACATTATTACTACATTTTGGAGCTGTTGATTATAGAACTCTTGTTTATATTAATGGAAAACAAGTTTTTGAGCATATAGGTGGATATTTACCATTTGAAATAGAAGTTCCACTTAGAGAGTTTGATTTAGATGTTTTAGTTCAAGACCCAGGGGATACAAAAGAAATTTCAAGAGGAAAACAAAGTAGCCAGCCAGGAGGTATTTGGTATCCACAAACCAGTGGAATATGGCAAACCGTTTGGATGGAAAAAGTTCCGCGGTTGTATATTAAGAGCTATAAACTTGTTCTAGATCTTCAAGGCTTTTATATTACAGTTTTCATGAACGACAATTCTGATTGTCCTTGTAGCTTGCTGTTTCAAGGAAAAGAATATGAATTTAAAGCAGGAAAGGCGACTAGAATTGATATTCCTGATGCTCATCTTTGGACGCCTGAAGACCCATATCTTTATGATTTTGTTATTATTGCTAACAAGGGTTCTAATGAAGACAAAGTAAGTGGATATGTAGGGCTGAGAACCTTTGGTGTTGGACGTGATGAGAATGGAAACAATGTCCTATTATTGAATAATAAACCATACTTTCATCATGGTCTCTTAGATCAAGGCTATTATAAGGATGGCTTCTATACTCCTAAATCAGATGAAGATTTTATTAATGACATTAAAATAGCAAAGGCTTTGGGGTTTAATACGTTAAGAAAACATATAAAGATTGAGCCTCTTCGCTGGTACTACCATTGCGACCGTTTAGGAATGTTGGTGTGGCAAGATATGGTCTCTGGTGGCGGAAAATATAGGACTTCTACTGTAACACTGCCTTTAATTTTAGGTTCTCATATTAAAGATGACAAATATGAGAAATTTGCTAGAACAGATAAGAAGGAGCGCGCCACATGGGAACAAGAAGCCTATGGAACTGTTAAACTTCTATACAACGTTGTTTCTCTTGCAATGTGGGTTCCTTTTAATGAAGGATGGGGGCAATTTGACAGTGCAAGGATAGTGAAAAACATCACAGCTTTTGATAACACGAGAACAATTGACCACGCTTCTGGATGGCAAGACCAGAAGATAGGAGATTTTAAGAGTTTACATGTTTATTTTAGGCCATATAGATTTCATAAAGATAAACTTGGGCGTTGCGTGATTCTTACGGAATTTGGTGGCTATGGCTATGATACCAACACTACAAAGAAAAAGAGCTTTATTTATAAAAGACTACGCTCAAAGATGGAACTTACTCAAGCTATTGTTAAACTTTATGAGAAACAAATTATTCCTGCAAAGAAAAAAGGACTTGCTGCTGCAATTTACACGCAACTTTCAGATGTAGAGCAAGAAACAAATGGCCTCATTACTTATGATAGAACAGACATTAAAGTCATTCCGTCCCCCATTTGCGAGATGTCAAAGAAGCTGCTTTATAAATCTTTTTGAATACTCTTCTTTTAAGAAATTGTATATAAAGTTCTCTGGAAGATCTCTATTTTGGGAAGATGCTGCAAGAGCGGAGGTCATTTCTTTAAGTTTAGAAGGGTTGTTTAACAAGGAAATTGCTTGTTCAACAATAAGTTTTGGATCTTTTTCTGAAATGGCACCTCCTAAGCCAGTGAAGAAGTTTGCATTGTCTGTTTCATATCCACCAATGAAATCAAATAAGACCATTGGAAGATGAGAAGCGTATGCTTCTGTTGTAGTTAATCCACCAGGTTTTGTTAAAAGGAGATCTGCAGAATGCATTAAAAGGGGCATTTGTTTTGTCAGTCCATATATATGGACATTCGGATTGTTTTGAAATGAAAAAGAAAGGTTTCTATAAAGTTCTTTATTAGAGCCACAGACAACAGATAAATAGTTATTATCTTTGAGATTTTTAATTAAAAGATGAGCAACTTTTAAAAGAGGCCCACTTCCCATGCTTCCTCCCATCATTAAAAGATGCTTACTTTCCTTTGGAATACCTAACGATTCTTTTGTCTTTTCCTTATCCAAGCTTTGAAAAAAGTCTTTGTTCACAGGAATTCCACTAGCAAAGATTTTTTCTTTTGGAATTCCAAAGTCAACAAATTCTTCAATTAGTTTTTCATCAGGAATGAAATAGTAATCAATCTTTGTATCTTTTGCGTTTCCGCTACAATCATAATCTGTTGCTATTTGGCAAGTTAATAATGGAAGTTTATATTTTTCTTGCATTGCAGTAACAATTAGAGCAGAAAAAACATGAGTACAAATAAGGG
>CAVDPO010000225.1:0-2594 GCA_963610855.1 Segatella copri | reverse complement strand
TTTTAGCCGGAAAGGCAAAGCCAAGGTTCATGAAGGCAGTTTTGCAAAAACCTCTAAAATGAGGCATGAAAATGGATTATATTAGCACCAAAGAAGCCGCCCAAAAATGGGGCATTAGTGAAAGACGTGTAAGATCTCTTTGTGCAGAAGGTAAAATTGAAGGCGCAGCTCGTTGTGGAGATTGGGTCTGGAGTATCCCTATTGGAACACAAAAACCAGCAGACGGAAGAACACTGAGATACATCAAAAATAGAAGCCTTAGAACTGGCGTACAAGACTACAAAAGAGCCGATGAAATGCGCTCTAGTTTTGTTCAAGCGCCTCTTACTACAGAACAAAAGGCCTTAATTATACTTGAAGCTTTGGCTTTTGACGGTATTGAACTTACTCTTGAACAAGTACAGGGAATTCTTGGGTTGCAAAATCAAAGCAACGTTGACCTTGCAGTACAGGTTCTTGTTCTCAATACACAAGCAATTTTAGCATCCCTTCCTTTCGATTTAAACCAAAAGAAACTTCTTGAACTTCATGCCAGACTTTTAACTTCAATCGCAGAAAAAGAAGGCGGAAACTACAAACTTGGTGGAATGCAGGGACAAGAAACAGAAGCTATGCTCGAGCAATACAGTGGTCCTTGGTCCGTTCTCCACCCTGTTGCAAAAGCAGCTTTCTTGTTTGCTGAAATACTTAGAATTGCTCCTTTTGAAAAAGGAAATTCAATGCTTGCTTTTATCCTACTTGCAAATGAAATGTATAAAGCAAAACTCCCACCAGCAATCTTTGGACAGGCAAAAATACCAGAGCTCAAGGCAGCCCTTGCATCAACAAAAATTAGAGGCAACTCACAAATGCTTGTATCTATGATTTTGGATGCAACAACAAGGGAGTAGAAGTAAAAATGTTACTATTCAAAAATGGACTCGTGATTGATGGAACTGGTGCAAAACCTTTCAAAGCCAATGTTCTTGTTGATGGCAATACAATTGCAGGTCTAGTGAAATCTAATGACATTCCCCATGATGCAAATCTAGTAGAAATCGATATCCAAGACAAAATTCTCTGCCCTGGGTTCATGGATATTCATGCTCACAGCGAGCTCGAGGCCCTCAGAAATCCACACATGACCCACAAAATTCAGCAGGGCATCACGTTTGACCTATCTGGGAATTGTGGTATAGGCGTCTATCCAAGACAGCTTTCTACTCCTCCTGTTTTTGCCGATATCCTTGGACACTACAACGGCAGTTGGAACTGGACAGATTTTGAAAGCTTTCAAGATCAACTAAAGCCGGGCATCAACATGGCTTTTCTTCAAAGCCATAGCATGCTAAGAATGACAGCAATCAAGGGTAATCCCAATAGAGAAGCAACTACAGAAGAGATTGAAAAAATGTGCAATCTTCTCGATGTTTCTCTTAGCCAAGGCTGTTTAGGCTTTTCAACTGGACTCTATTACGCTCCCTGCCTTTTTGCAAACGAAAAAGAAATGCTAAATCTTCTTAAAGTTGTTAAAAAGCATGATGCCTTATTTTCTGTCCATCACAGATGTGAGGGAAATGAAATTCTTACCTCCATTGATGAGGTTCTTAACTACGTAAGAAAAACAGGTGTAAAACTTGAAATCTCCCATCTAAAAGCAATTGGCAAAGCAAATCAAGATAAGGTTGATTTAATCCTTGAGAAAATCCATAAATTCAGAGATGAAGGCTTTGATGTTTGTTTTGACCAGTATCCTTACGAATATGGAAGTACTAGTCTATTTAGCCTACTCCCGCCATTCTTATTGCGCCTTGAAAAAGAAAACCTTTCTAAAACTCTAGCTATCCTAGAAAGGGATATTACACTTAGAGCAAAAATCATTGAGCAAATGCTTAACCCTCAAGAATGGGATAGTATTGTTGAACTTTGTGGTTGGGACAATATTACAATTACTTCTTTAGAATCTTCTCCACAATATAACGGTCTAACTTTGGCAGAAGCCTCAAAAAAACTAGGAAAAGACCCCTTTGACACACTCTTTTCACTTCTTGCCAAAGAAAATGAACTTGCTCTTATGACAGATGTCACGCAAAGTACGGAAAATCTTAAAAAGATATTTAAAGACCCTCTAATGCGCTTTGGAACAGATGCTCTTTACACAGGAAGTACTTCCCACCCAAGAAGTGCAAATGCAACCATTCATTTACTTGAAACCATGTGCAAGACTAGCAGCACAGCAAGCTATGAAGAAGCCATTTGCAAAATGACATACAAGGTTGCCCAAAGACTAGGCATTAAAGATAGAGGCAAGATAGCAGAAGGTATGAAAGCTGACCTTGTAGTCTTTGATCCTAGAAGTCTTCATGACAATTCTACTCCTTCTAACCCCTTTGCTATGTGTAGTGGCCTAGATTACGTATTAGTAAACGGCGAGTTTGCCATCTACAACTCCGCTTTCACCAAAAACAGGAGTGGTGTAATAGAAAAATAGCTTTAAACAGACAGTATTCGAAAAAAGGCTACTTTTGAAAAAAATCGAATACTTTATATTCGATTTTTAAAAATTTTAGGCTAAAATCGAATACTATCTTCCAACTTTCTGCCAAAGTTTCTCC
>CAVDPO010000224.1:2326-2712 GCA_963610855.1 Segatella copri | reverse complement strand
ATCATCATCTGATTCTTCTTCTTCTTCATTTTTTACTATTAATGCCAGCAGTTGTTTCATTTGTTCTTCTTCCTCTTTTTCTTGTTTCATCTTTTTAAGAACTGGTTCAATAATTTGCATAACTGCATCTTTATCAATCTTTTCTTCTTCTTCTTCTTGTTCTCTTTGCTGTTCTTGTTCCTGTATTTGTTCATGAGGCGGCTTAAGTAATTCAGGTGAAATAAAGCATTGTTCTGGTCTTGGTGCTACTTCAACTTTGTCCATAATAACACGGTTTTCTTTTTCTGTGCCTTTGATTCTCTGGAAGAGGATTTGCATTTTCACAACCTCATCAAACTCCTTTCTGGTTAGTGTAAGAGGTTCAAAGTTGTTGTAGCGATCAATTA
>CAVDPO010000224.1:0-2316 GCA_963610855.1 Segatella copri | reverse complement strand
GTTGGGTATTGCAGGGATTGTACGATTGAGAACACTATGAACATAGTAGTTTAGGGTGTGCTATTTCTGGTCCAAATTTGGTCCAGAAATAGCACACTTTTTAGAGCGCCTTTGAGTTTAAAACTGAAAGATAATAGGAAATCGACTGTGTCAGTTTTTTCACTTGCGAAACAAAAAAACAATTTTTACACAAAGAAAAACAAGAATTCAATAAAACAAAAAATTTTTCATTAAAATAAATTAATTTATTAAATCCACTATAACAATGATTGCAGAGGAGGAAATTGCACAGAAGAGAAGGGATGAGTATGACGAGCAAATTAGGATTCTTTTATCCAGGGCAATGAGTGAAAATGGAGGAATTTTGACAAAAGGTTTCACAGAAGAAGAAATGGACACAAAAGCTATTGGTTTTTTCAAAGATTTGCTTGTTTTGCAATCAAAATACATTGATGTTGTCAGAGAAAACTGGGGTTTTGAGAAGGATGATGACACAGCAACATTTGGCAGTGATTTAGGCAGAAGATGGGAACATTTTGTAAAAAACCACCTTGTGAAGGATGATGAAGGAAAAGAAATAAGCTGCATGTATGAAGACAAAGATGGCAAATACAGGCTTATCCCAGATGTTCTGCCAACAATAGAGCAGCTTCAGTTCATCATCAAGAATTATGACAAGCTTTATCTTGATGGCGAACTCACTGAAACAGTTGAAGAAAAGCCCTCTGTTTGCATCAGAGGTGTGGAAGCTATTCCCTGGAGCAAATACTTGGATTACACTTTGCCTCCTGAGCATGAAGATTTTTATCTGAGACAAGTCATGATTCTGATTGGCGAACTCCTTAATGTGGTTGAGAAAAACAGGGTGTATTTGAAGGAAGAGAAACAAGATGAGCTGTTTAAGGCTCTAGCAGAAAAAGTTAAAACTATTTTTTAATTAAAAGATCTTTATTTTGATTTCTTCCACATTATTTGCTTCATCTGGTGGATTTTCATTGCTGTCTTCTGCCTCTTCAACATAAAGTTTTTCTCCATTAAGAACAGCAAGAGCCCTGTCCTGGTCAAACAGAGAAGGCTTCTCAGAAAACACAAGAGCACTTGTGTGCCAATCATACTTTGTGATCACAAAAGGCTGCTCTTCTGGCTTCTGTTTCAGAGCATCTTTTGGCAATCCTTTTTGTGTGCTGCTGCTATCTGTGCATCCAAGTCCTGAGATGCAGGAGGAGATTGACTCGCCAGGAACGATGTAGAGGGGGAGCGTTGGCTTTGCTTGGCTTTGGCTTTGTTGTATCTGCGGATCTCCCTTATAATATAGTATATTAGGTCTGAGATAACCTTGAGAACAAGTAAAACAATTTGCAGGGAGTTTCCCATTCATTTTGTAAAATTAAATAAAATAAAATAAATTTAAATAAAATCATTTTTGTATTTTTGATTTGGCTTTCTTGTTCTTTTAGATGTTGTGGGAAGTGCTCTGTGATTCACATCTGAAAGGGTATCCACTTCTGACTTTCTCTTTGCTGCCTGCTTTTTAGCCTTTGTTTTGGTGGTGGCGGAGGAGGTGCTAAAGGAATGTTAAGTGGAGGTGCTGCTGGTGCAGCAGCAACAGTGCCATCAACAAAGGCTTGCTGTGTTCTGAGCAAATCATTCACATTACTAAAATCTAAACTTCTAGCCATTCTTGCAAAATCATCATAAGAGAGTTGCTGCAATCCACTCACAGGCGGAGGAGGAACAAAGGTGGTCATTCCATGACTTGTGATTTTTGTTTTGTGTTTCTTTGCTGCTGGAGGCAGCTCAATATCATCATCATCATCACCAGCAACAGCAGCAACATCAGGAACTAATGGCACATCCAGAGGAACATCATCATCAATAAATATTTTTATTGGCTTTCTTTTTGGTTTTCTTTCTTTTTTTACTTTTCTTTCTTGTTTTATTTTTCTTTCATCAACAACATCGTCATAGTCTATCCCCCATTCATTTATATCTTCAAGTGGTTCACCACCATATAATTCATGCTTAAGCCAATCATAGTCATGCCCTCCAGGAATGAGGTGCAGATATTTCTGCCTTTCATTTTCAAATGCTCCTTGGATGTCGTACTTTGATGTGCTTTTGTTGTATTGTACTTTGTTTGCAGGAATGATGTCTCTTGCTGGCACAATAATTTTTTTACCACTAAAAGTTCCATAGTTTTCATTCATTTGATCCATTATAACATCAGGTATATAGGCATCTTTAGGCATTTTTTTATCATCTTCATTTTCTTCATCTTTGTAACCTTTGAATTGTATTTCATAGGAGTTGCCTATT
>CAVDPO010000223.1:0-2744 GCA_963610855.1 Segatella copri | reverse complement strand
GCTTGAGGCGGTCTCTTTTGTCTGCCGTGCGACAGCTTTTGCCTCTTTTGAATACTTGCCATATTGTAAGACTGCCGATTTATATTTGCTTTCTAGAGCTTTTAATTTTGCCTCGTGATTTTTAATAGAAGTTGTGAGTTTTCCAAGGGAGGAGTTTTGCTCTTCTTCTTTTGCTTGTGCCGTTTCAAGAGACTTCGAATATTTAGAAATCTGTGCCTCTGTTGAGGCGAGAGAGTTCTTCGCTTGTTGTAATTTTTTCGCGAGAATTTCAAGTGTTTTTGAGTGGTCGCCCTCTTTGGAGCTTACCCTCTCAATTTCTTTCTCGTAAAGTTCGACGGCTTTCTTTTGTGCTTCTAGGTTTGTGTTTAATTGTTTAAGTTTAGCCGCGAGCCCCTCTGTGCTTGTCTGCCACTTTTCAAGCCCAGCCGTGGAGGCTGTAAATTCGTCCTTCGTCTGCCCTATTGCTTGCTTGACTTGTGAGAGCCCAGCTTTTAAATCCGTAACATCTATTTTCGCAATAAAACCAAGCACATTGTCTGCCATAATATCCTCCCAAAATAGCTAAAACCAAGTGTCGCCAGCTCTTACCTTTCTCATCCCTTTATATGTTTTCTGCCCCTCTCTCTTGCTCTTGTCAAAGAGCCTATCTGCTAGCTTGCAAAAGTTCGCAAAGCTCTCTCTCGATATTGCAAAAGGGTCGAGGTTGCACTCTTTAACCATTATCATTTGTAAGTCAAAAAGTTGAGATAATAGGGGGGTTTTCTCACCTACCCCCCCACTCAGTTTTTTGAGTTTGTATTAATTTTATTTAAGTCATTGAGAGCCGAGAAGAGAATTGCCATAATAACACTAGCAACCTCGTTTAAGTGTGTGTGCTTAAACTCCTCCTCTGTCATCCCCTCAAAGACTTCCAATATAACATCTTTAAAAGTGTCCCAACCTTTAACTAAAACTTTTAAAATCATTGTCCCAAGCTCTTCTTGTGTTGCCTTACTATCTAGAAGCTTATCAATATCCACGAGCTTGAAAATCTCTTCTACAACCCCAACCTCCACATAGAGGTCAGAGGTCTTGTAAGTCTTTACAATCTTATTTTTCTTGTAAATATTTAATTTTATTTCTGCCATAAAAAACTCCTTAATAAAAGAAAACCCCCAAGGCACACCTCATCTAGCCTAGGGGGGAAAACTTAATTATTCTGCTATGTGGTTATATTAAACACAAAGCTTACGACATCGCTATTAAGATAGCCGTCTGCGATAGTGATCGCCTTAACAGTTTTAGATGTATCCAAGCTAAACGGAGTAGTAAACTCTGTCGATGAAGAAGAGGGATCTGTTCCGTCTGTTGTATAATACACCTTGCCCCCAACTGTTGAGGTTGAAAGCCATATGTGGTCTGTCGCATAAATATCGCCAGCCGTTGGTCTTGATGTTGGGGCACTTGCTTTCTTTGTTGAAAGCATAGAAGGAGTGGTCACCTTCTCAAAGAAGGTAGAAACATCTACAAGACCCAAGCTTGTATCGATGTTAATACTCCTCAGCTCGCTTGTGCTTCCGTCTGCATTTTCAAATTTGTAAGTTGTCGAAATTCCAGTAAACACCAAGCTCTGCCCTGAGGCATCAGTTCCAGCATTCTCGGTCGTGTGTGTGCTGTCTGGTATTGCAAAACTGCCCTTATATCTCCACACATAAATCTCTCGACCATCTGTTGTTTTGGTCTTATAACCCAAAGCAAAATACCTCTGCTCTCTTTTCGCCTCAATAAAAGCCCCAAGAGAAGAGTCATAACTCTGCCCTGTAATCTCTGCCAAAACATCCATCGCAATTGCCGAAACACTGCAAGTAATCGTGTCTGCACCAGTTGACGAAATCACTATTGCGGGCATATTGTCGTAATAGTGTGCCTCTGTTGAGTTCTCTGTGGTCTTGCCTATCTCGGCGACACCTGCTATGTCAAAGACATCGCCAGTCTCGTAGCCTGTGCTATCGTCCTTAATAACTCTCGCAGCCACTAGACCCTCGACCCCTCTATACTCATAAATCTTTTTTGCCATAAAATCAGCCATTTTTATTTTCCTCCTCGTTGTAATTTTCTAAAATTTTAATTGTAAAAAATCTCCCAAAATAACCATCTATTCCACTTGCTAGGTCGGTCGCCCTTCCTTGCAAAATAAAACCCTTGTCCCTACACATCGCCCCTAGCTTGTCTGCCAAAGAGTAAAGCTCTGTCGCCTTATTTGTGTAAACATACAAAACCCAAGTCCACACTGCCTCGTGTGGATTGTTGTCGTAAAATTGCCCCTCTGGACTTGATGTGTTCCAAAAGCAAACAAAAGAAGAAGGGAGCTCTTCTGTTTCCAAAAGTGAGCCTTGTCTGTAATAGGGGCATCCCTCTTCTTCCTCAAAAGCTTTTAAGACTTCCTCAAGCTTACTCCACATTAAAGCCCACTCTCCTTTATCGCTTTTTCTATCGTCTCAATTTGTGTCCTCTTAATTTCTTCGAGATTGTTATCAATCGCATTGTCGATAAAAAAAGAAGGCTCAATCATCGGAGTTCCGTAGTTAAGAAAGAGTGCAGGAAGTCCGCCCTTGTAAATATCAAAACCAACCTCTAGATAGATTGTCCCACTGCCCTTCTCGTGCTCTATCTTCTCTATAAATGTGCTCTCTGTCAGACCGCTTCTCTTGTGCTCTTTTATGTATGCTAACATCTCCTCTTTCGGTTTCTCTGCACTCTTTAAC
>CAVDPO010000222.1:0-2745 GCA_963610855.1 Segatella copri | reverse complement strand
CTACAAGGATAACAAGACTATAATTCTAAAAAATAAATTTACCAAAAGCACAGGTAATAATAAGTTTATTGTTCTTACTGATTGTGAAATAAATTTTTTGTTAGTGCAGAATGATAAGTTACTTACAAAATATTATCTATACATAAAATACTATTGCGGCTACTCAGGAACAAATAGCACAGATTTTACAGCAGAACAATTTTTACAAGCTATTAATTACTCCACTAAGTCAGGCAATAATAAAACCTTATTATGCTCTTTTAATTCTTTGTTAGTATCTACTGGATTTATAGATATTAAGAAATTTAGATACAATGGTATGGAGAGAAACCGCTATTATTTACTTGCGTCAGCAAGTAAATAATTTTACTCAACGCGAAGCTTTATTAGCTTTATTTATAAGACATAACCGTTTTTTGGCGTGACCTATAACCGAAAAATGAAACGCCTATAACCACTTTTTGAAATGAGGTGAGAAAAGCAATGGCATTAAGCACAGAAGAAATAGAGCGCTTACACAACGCAGGGAAAATGCCTGATTGGATATACTACCAGCAGAACGGCAAAAGCGCGTCAGAGAACTACAGAGATTAGCAGTTAAAGCACAAGGCGCAGAAGCAAGAGGCGTTAAAGGCCACTTAGATACGAAAAGAGGCAGAGGAACGCACCGCGGAACGCTTCCAAAAGGATTTAGAAATAGAGTTAGAAAAAGCCCTTGAAAAAATTCTTGGCAAGCTATGAGAATGACCGAAGCGCGCTCAGACCCCTCAGAACGCTCTCAGGGCCGTTTTGAGCGCCGAACATGGAATTACTCTCCCATTGACCTTAAAGCGGCTTGTGTGGCGTGTGCGCCGTCGTGATGCTCTTGGTTCAGAAAAATGAAAATCAAAAACTTAAAATTCGCTTAGGTGAATTCTATCACCGCATTGCAGCTATAAACAAGCACATTAATAGATCAACAATAAAAATTTTTTCTTTTACTTTCTATTGGAGCTTTTCTATAAAAAAATCATCGGAATTTGCGGTACTATTTGCGGAACAATAGTGACTCGCTAAGCAAAAAGCACTGAAACAACAAGGCTTTTAACTCTTGGGGACTGAACGAGTGGGAATGATTTCTGCACCTTTTTGAGAGAATTGAGAACCTGAAAACCCTTGCAAATCAAGGGCTTTCAGGTTTCTTGCTTTTTTGGTTTGGTATTGACTTTGCGGAACATTTGCGGTATTCTTGGGGTATGATTTGCGGAACAATCTCAGAAAGTTTAGGGGGCGTAACCAATGAAATACACAACATACAATGTTCAACAGTTAGTCCGCAATGGACGCAAGGGAAAACCTTGGCAAGCGAGAGCCAAATACAAAGATGCTGATGGTAAGTGGAAAGAAGTAAGCAAGATGTTACCCGAAGCAAAAGGCAAAAAAGAAGCAATGCGAATGGCAAAGGAATGGTTTGAGCAACTTAATGCCGAAGCTGATTTGATGCCAAATGCAGGAAAGGCAAAGACTGTTGATGAAATTTATAAGGAATACTTAAAACACCAGTTAGATACAGGAGAGATTGAAAGAAGCACTTATAGCAATAGTGTATATTCATACTCTAAGTATATTAAACCCTATTTAGGAGACTACATATTTGCAACAGTTGATAAAACAGTTATTAACAGTTGGCTCACTAAACTGTATCAAGCAGGTTTATCACAGAACACTATACACACAACATATGCGAGATTGAAGAAAGTCTATAATTACTTTTACAATAATGGAGAGCTACAAAAAGACCCTTTTAAAGGCGTAAAGATGCCTAAAAAAGGGGATACAAAAGTTACACACTTAACTAATGAACAGATGGATAATGTATTAACTGCTGTTTATTTTGACTATGAGCCACAAGAACCAATGTATGTAGGAATACTATTGGCTTTTTATGCGGGGTTAAGGCGTGGCGAAATTTGCGGATTAAGATGGAATGATATTGATTTCTATAAGCATACAATAACGGTTAGGTCTGCTGTTGGTGTAAGCAATGTTGGCGGTGATTATACAAAGAACCCTAAAAACAAGAGTTCTAACAGAACTTTCCCTATGTTACCTCAATTAGAACAGGCATTAAAAGACAGAAAAGCTTTGATTAACCCGCTCGATAGTTGGTATGTAATAGGCGAAGAAGAATTTATGAGACCGCAACAATACAATCGCTTATTTAGTGAGTTTGTAGAAAGAAACAATCTAACAGATGCTTATGGAAAGAAAATAGTTCCACACGGATTAAGACATAATTTTGCAACAGTTGGTATAAGAGCTGGAATGGATATTGCAAGTTTAGCACTAATGATGGGACATGCAAGTAGAGCAATGACATTAGATACCTATGGAGATGCTAATGCAGATGCACTAAGTCTCGCAAGTGTAAAATTAAAAGACACATTTAATGAGAATACATCTTTTGAAATTGAAGAAGATGAGGAAGATAAAGGCGAATAAAACAATATTGTTGATAATAAAAAGGGAAGTCTTTGATAGACTTCCCTTTTATATTACCAATTTTCAAATAGCTTGCTTGCAGGAGTTTCTTTCTTAGGTACTCTTACAGGCACATTCTTAACAGCATCGGAGAAGTTCTCAGCAAACCACCATTTCGCCGCCAAAAGAGAGAAAGTAGGTTTTTTTTCACCACCAGCAACCTCTACCATTTCAATTTTTTGACGAGTTACAGGTTTTCCATCCTTAAGCTTTGGATTTCCGTTC
>CAVDPO010000221.1:0-2777 GCA_963610855.1 Segatella copri | reverse complement strand
GCAGACGGCCCTACAGAAGGCCGTTGCAAGGGCGAGTCCTACCCCTGCTAAAAACGAAAACTCACAGTGCAAGCTGTGGGTTTTATGTTTTTAGGGGTTGGGTTTAGATTCAACTTCAGCTTCAACTACCTCATTTTTTCCTGTTATTGGATTGTAGATTTTCCTTGCCTTGTTTGCGAAAAGATGCTTTTCCTCAAACTTAGAGAATACGCAAAGCGATACTATAAAACAAATTGCATCGGTTATCGGGGTGGCAAGAACAATGCCATACATGGAGATTACATTTCTAAGGATGAACATAAGTGGGATGTCCAAGATGCCTTTTCTGAGAAGGGCAAGTATGAAGGACTTTTTTCCGTGGCCCACCGCTTGGAAAAAGGAGATGAAGGTGTAGGTTACGGCCGAAAACGGTGCACCAACGCACAAAATGCGCAGAAATTTGATGCCATAGATATGGGCTTCGTTTGCTGATTGAATGAAGATTCCAATGACTGAGTTTGCAAACAAGAGGCTGACAACCGTGCAAAGCATGGCTGCCGATGCAGATATTAGAACTGTGGCGCCAACAGTTTTTCTGGTCTTGATTCGCTTTCCGCATGAATATGAGTATCCAAGAAGAGGAAGTGCTCCCTGAGTAACTCCTCTTACTATTGAGTGTGCCAACATGTTGACCTTTTTTGCAACACCTATTCCAGTTTGTGCTGCTAACCCATTGTAGGACATGAGTTTATCCAGGATTGCGTACGATATGTTCTCTGCTAGTGTCATTATACATGCTGGTAGTCCTGCATCAAAAACACAAGCTGGGATTTTATTCTTGAAGGATTGGCCTGTGAGCTTTACGCTTAATATGCTTTGTTTTTTCTTACTTGCGATAAAGATAACTACATAATATAGAAAGGAAACGACATTTGAAAGTGCTGTTGCTATGGCCGCACCTGCAACTTCATTGCCTGCTTCAAGTATGACAAACATAAAAAGAGGGTCTAATACTATATTGAGTACTCCACCAATAACTACCCCGATACTTGCATGTACGGCTTTGCCTTCTGATCTTACAAGATGCGCCATGAGTGCATTCATTGATGTGAAGAGCCCTCCAAGTACAACTGTATAAAAGAGATATGTCTTAGCATATTCGTGTACTATTGGATCTGTTCCTCCAAGGGCATTTATTATTGGATTGATAAATATATAGATGATAGCGGAGTAGAGAAGTGTAAGAAATGTACATCCCCAAAAAGAGAAGGCACATGTAGACTTTGCTCTGTCATAATTTGCCTTTCCTAGCGCTCTTGCTATCACGCTTGAACCTCCAACTCCAAAGAGGTTTGCCATTGCTGTTAGTATCATGAATGCCGGCATACAAATTGTTACTGCTGTGAGCATATGATTGCTCTTTGTAAGTCCTACAAAGTATGTGTCTGCCATGTTGTAGATAACTAGAATAATTTGTCCAAAAACTGTTGGTAATGCAAGCTCAAATAGTGCTTTAAAGATTGATGTGTTCTCAAATAATTCTTCTTTGTTCATAAAAAACCTTGCCTAATGAAATATTGCATGTGGTCTTGTTATAAAGCAAATTATTTAATTATATTGTTCTATAATGAAAATTTATGACCTGTGTGGTTTTATAAGGAATTCTGTATAAAAAAGTTTTATTTTGCAATTGAACTTGATAACAATAAGTAATACACTTGTGAAAATTTTAAAAAATTTTTTGAGGTTTTTACAAAAAACGTCTAAAACAAAAGAGAACAAAAGAAAACAAAAGGGAAGTTGATTTCAAAAAAAACTGAAATTTAACTGTTAGAGGCGAGATATGGGAGAAGTTTTATCGTTCTTTGAGAATGGCATTCTTAGCTTACAGAACTATCTGGATTTTCTATTGAGAATAGTTATGGCTATGCTGTGTGGCGGTTTAGTTGGTCTTGAGAGAGAGAAGAGACTGAAAAATGCCGGTCTTAGAACTCACATCATTGTTGCTATTGCATCATGTCTTATGATGATAGTTTCTAAATATGGTTTTATGGATGTTGTTGGCATTGACGGGCTTAGACTTTCTGCCGATGCTTCAAGAATTGCCCACGGTGTGGTTTCCGCAATAGGTTTCCTTGGTGCTGGTGTTATATTCATAAGAAGGGAATCCGTTGTTGGTCTTACCACTGCTGCTGGACTTTGGGCTACTGTGGGTATTGGAATTACAATTGGTGCTGGTCTTTATTCAGTTGGTCTTTTTACTACTCTTTTGATTCTTTTTGTTCAATGGGCTCTTCATGGTAGACATGCAAAGTCTCATAGTCAGAACTCTGGTTCTATTACTTCTAATATTACAAAGCATGGAATCTCTGTGGAGGAGTTACTTAAATATCTAGATAACTACGAGGTATCTGTTCGAGAGATGGCTCTTACAAAAGATGAAGATGGCTGTTTGATTGCAAAAGTAGAGGTTCTCTTTAGTCTTGGCGATTCTATCTTGGATCTTATGAAGGCTTTTGAAAATTCCCCATACGTGGATTCTGTTGACATTTACCCTACGCTATAGTAGTGCCGTAATGTTTGGCTAATTCTGTTTCAAGTGTTTTAAGTGTTTAAAGTGTTTAAAGTGTTTAAAGTGTTTACCAATCTGTTTGGGACGTTCTTGACGTGTGGGACGTTCTTGACGTTTGGGACGTTCTTGACGTTTGGGACGTTCTTGACGTATGTGATGACGTTCTAGACGTATGAGACGCTTTGGGCCTTTAGGCTGTTTTCGCCGTGTAGGCGCAGTGTGAACA
>CAVDPO010000220.1:933-2876 GCA_963610855.1 Segatella copri | reverse complement strand
AAGTAACATCATTTGTTGCTACTTTTGAAAATCACTATAAAGCAATGCTTTTTAAAAAAAGGATGGGTCCAGTGTGTACACTGAGACCTGTCCCTCGTTGTCTTTCATCTTCTTGTGGAACAGCTGCCTTTTTTGTAATAGAAAAAAATGAAGACATTTCTCAAGAACTTAAAGCATTCGTAGAGTCAATCTATGAGTTTAAAAATGGAGAATACAATGAAGTCTATAAAAACTGATGTTCGTCTTACCAGTATGGTTAAGACCTCAGGGTGCGCAGCTAAACTGCCACCAGAAAAACTTCACCTAGTTATTGACAATCTTCCTCTTATGACAAGCGACCGCTTGCTTGAAGGATTTGAGAGTGCAGATGATGCTCTGGTTTACAGCGTTGAAGGAGATACTGTAGCCGTTCAAACAGTAGATTTTTTTCCTCCAATGGTGGATGATCCCTTTACTTTTGGACAGGTTGCAGCTACCAACGCACTTTCCGATATCTATGCTATGGGTGGTGAGCCAAACGTAGCTTTAAATCTTGTTTGTTTTCCCTCTTGCTTAGAACTTGATGTCCTAAAAAACATACTTCTAGGTGGAATTGATAAAGTCCGTGAAGCTGGTGCCATCATTGCCGGTGGTCATACTATTGCTGACCCAACACCAAAATATGGCTTATGCGTTACTGCTTTCATGAAAAAACAAGACGTTTGGTCCAATAAAGGAGCTAAAGTAGAAGATTGTGTTGTTCTCACAAAAGCTCTTGGAGTGGGAATGATGAATACCGCAGCAAAAGCAGGCGAGGTGAGCGATGAAGATTTTGCTGTTACAATTAAATCTATGACAACTCTTAACAAGCAAGCTAGAGACATGGCCCGGAACCTTGATGTTCATGGTGCCACAGATGTAACAGGTTTTTCTCTTTCTGGACACCTTAGCGAATGTGCAGATGCTTCTAATTGTACTATAGAAGTAAATGTAAATGCTCTTCCAATTCTTCCTGGGGCACGAGAAGCTGCACGTTTTGGTTTTATTCCAGAAGGTCGTTACACCAATGAAGACTATCTTTGCTCAAAGGTCACAATTCCACATGAGATGCCACGAGAACTTGTGGACGTAGTTTTTGGACCTGAAACTAGCGGGGGTCTTGTCCTCTTTCTTTCTGAACCCAATGCAAAAAAGTTTCTCTCTCGTATGAATCTAGACTGTGTTCGGATTATTGGAAAAGTAGTGCCACGCGAAGATGTGAGTGTGAGGTATAAACTCTAGTTTTTTTTGAAGGAAATTAGGCTAATGAAGTACGTACTTGTAACTGGTGCATATGGTGGAATGGGAAGCGAAACAGTAAAACTTTTGCTAAAGAATGGCTACACTGTTTTTGCCCTAGATAAGAACATCTCAGAAGAACATTTTTCAGTTAACAATGCCTTATTTCCCATAAAAGTAGATATTTCTGATGAACAAAGCGTAAATCAGGCTATTAAAATAATATCAAGCAAAACAAAAGAACTGGACGCAATAATCCATTTTGCTGGTCTTTATATGTTGGATTCTCTCGTTGAAATGCCAAGCAATAACTTTGAAAAAATAATGAAAGTAAATTGTTTTGGTCCTTTTTATATAAATAAGGCATGCATTTCACTGTTAAAAAAAGATAGCAGAATTATAATTACAACGAGTGAACTTGCGCCTCTTAATCCATTGCCTTTTACAGGAATTTATGCTATTTCAAAAGCCGCGTTAGATAAGTATGCATATGCGCTTGCAATGGAAGTTCAACTACTAGGTATAAGGGTTAGTGTTCTAAGAGCAGGAGCAGTTGGTACTGACATGTTAGGAGTCTCAACAAAAGCACTAGATGCCTTTTGCGAAAAAACAGAGCTATACACCTGTAATGCAAAGCTTTTTAAGCAAATTGTAGACAACGTTGAAGCAAAAAACATAGAACCAAG
>CAVDPO010000220.1:440-923 GCA_963610855.1 Segatella copri | reverse complement strand
ATAGCGCTGAAAGTTTTTAAAATATTACAAGATAAAAATCCCGCATTTGCATATAGCATAAATCGTAATCCACTGTTGCTTCTTTTAAATGTTTGTCCAAAGCGGTTTCAACTATGGGTAATAGGTAAAATTCTCAAAACAAAATAAAAGCCGAACCCCTTTTTGCGGGATTCGGCTTTAATAATTCAAGCAGTTCTAGCAGTTACCATGTTTCTTCTACATGTGGGAAAGGTGTTCTCTCTTTATAGGTTGTATGAAGTAATTCATGTGCCAAATGAGAGTTTGGTTCACCTAAGAAGCTAGAATATAACTTTTGAATCTGTGGGTTATTGTGTGATTGCCTGAGAACTTGTCTTTCATCTTCGCTGTAAAGAGCAGCAGCTCTCTTTGCTTTGTAGGTGTCAATGATGTCTGCATCTTCATTTGGGAGGAAACATTCATGGACAAATGGTTGTCCTCCACCATTAATACAACCACCAGGAC
>CAVDPO010000220.1:0-430 GCA_963610855.1 Segatella copri | reverse complement strand
CTTGCTACAGCAACTTCAATTTTCTTTCCATTGATATCAAGGCTGGCCTCTCTTATACCATCAAAACCTCGAACATCTTCAAACTTAATTCCCTCATGTTCTTTACCTGTTAGAACAAAGTATGCTGTTCTCAGTGCAGCCTCCATGACGCCACCAGTAACGCCAAAAATAACTCCAGCGCCTGTGTAATCTCCAACAATATCGTTGTCAAATTCTTCATCTGGAAGTCTAGTAAAGCGAATTCCGCTTCTTCTAATAAGTCTTCCAAGTTCACGAGTTGTTAAGACAGCATCAACATCTTTAAGGCCATTAGATTCCAGTTGTGGTCTATCTTTTTCAAACTTCTTGGCTGTACACGGCATGATAGATACAACAAACATATCTTCAGGTTTTACGCCAATTTTGTTTGCATAATAATGCTTTCACATAG
>CAVDPO010000219.1:0-2897 GCA_963610855.1 Segatella copri | reverse complement strand
CGTAACATATGCTGACGTGCTTGGAACTTATGATGTTGTTGCAAATTCAAGACTTTACATCACCAAAGATGCAATCAAAAAAATAGAGGAGGCTTATAAACAATGAACGCATATGACATTATCAAAAAGCCACTTCTTTCGGAAAAGAGTTATGCAACAATTTCCGACAAGAAATATACATTTATTGTTGACCTGAACGCAAACAAGGTGCAAATTAGACAAGCAGTTGAAGAAATCTTTAAAGTTAAGGTTAAACAAGTTAACACCCTTATTGTCAAGGGAAAAGTAAAAACTCAAAACACCAAACAAGGCAGAAGCGTTGGCAAAACTAGTGACTATAAAAAGGCGATTGTTTGGCTTACCAAAGAAAGCAAACCTATTGAGTTCTTTGAGAGTTTAAATTAAGGGTAGGAGAAAGATAAAATGGCAATTAAAAGACACAATCCAACCACACCATCGCAAAGATTTTTGACCACTGCTGATTTTTCAGATCTTACAAAAAAGAAACCAGAAAAATCACTGCTTGCTGTTAAAAACAAGCACGCAGGAAGAAATGCACAAGGCAAAATCACCGTTAGACATCATGGTGGTGGAAATAGACAAAAATATAGAATTATTGAATTTAGACGTAATCATGACAATGTTCCAGCAAGAGTTGAAGCACTTGAATACGATCCAAATAGAACTGCAAACATTGCCCTTTTGCACTATGCAGATGGCGCAAAATCATATATCCTTGCCCCTGTTGGACTTAACGTGGGCGACAAGGTTATGAGTGGTGTTGAAGTTGAAGTAAAAGTCGGAAACTGTATGCCTCTTAAAAATATTCCAGTTGGTAGCGTAGTGCACAACGTTGAACTTAGACCAAACCAAGGTGCAGTTATTGCTAGAAGTGCAGGAATTTCTGCAAGACTTATGGCAAAAGAAGGTAAATATGCAACCCTTAAAATGCCAAGCGGTGAAATGAGAATGGTTCCAGCAGAGTGCAGAGCAACTCTTGGACAAGTGGGCAATGTTGACCACGAAATCATTTCAATCGGCAAGGCTGGAAGAAAAAGACATATGGGTGTTAGACCAACTGTTCGTGGTGTTGTTATGAACCCATGCGATCACCCACACGGTGGTGGTGAAGGTAAGTCCCCAATTGGACGTCCAAGCCCAGTTACACCATGGGGCAAACCTGCTCTTGGATATAAGACAAGAAATAAGAAAAAGAGCACGAACAAATTTATTATTAGTAGGTCATAAACTACGAGGAGTTATGTAAGATGAGTAGATCATTAAAGAAAAAACCATACGTTGAACAAAGATTGTTCAATCGCATCAAAGAAATGAACGAGTCTAACACAAAGAAACCTGTGAAAACTTGGTCAAGAGCATCTGTCATTTATCCAGACTTCGTTGGCCACACAATTGCTGTTCACAATGGTAAGAAGCACATCCCAGTTTATTGCACAGCCGAAATGGTGGGACATAAACTTGGCGAGTTTGCTCCAACCAGAACTTTTAGAGGTCACGGCGCAGACAAGGCTAAGGGCAAATAAGGAGAAGGGAAATGGCAAAGAGAATTAAAGAAAAAACAGAAAAAATAAACCAAACTCGTGACACAAGACCATATGCAAAAACAAAATTTTTAAGACTTAGTTCTTCAAAGCTTGACATTGTTATGGACCTTGTAAGAGGAAAGGGTTACAACGAGGCAGTTGCTATTTTGAAAAATACGCCAAACAAGGCGGCTGACCTTATTTGCAAAGTGGTGGAATCTGCTGGTGCAAATGCTGAAAACAACAAAGGACTTAACAAACAAGACCTTTATGTTGCGGAAATTTATTCTGGTCAAGGCCCAACATATAAAAGACAAAATATTCGTGGCAGAGGCAGAGTTGACCAAATCTTAAAAAGAACAAGCAATATAACTGTTATATTGGATACGGTTAAGTAAGGGAGAGCATAGATATGGGACAAAAAGTTAGTCCAAACGGACTTAGAATAGGTATCAATAAGGGCTGGAGTTCTTTGTGGTATGTTGGCAAAGCAGATTTTGCTAAATATCTTAAGGAAGATAACACCATAAGAACTTTTATCAAGAAAAAATACTTTGCTTGCGCTATTTCAAAAATTGTTATTGAAAGAACCGCAAAAAGAGTTATCGTTTCTATCTACACCGCTCGCCCAGGTGTTCTTATTGGACAAAAGGGTGCTGGCGTTGAAGCCCTCAAAAAAGAAATTATGAAATTAACTTCTGCTGATTCAATTTCAATCAACATTAAGGAAGTTAAAAATCCTGACACAGATGCAACTTTGATTGCTGAAAGCATTGCAAGTCAACTTGAAAAGCGTGTTCACTTTAGACGTGCTATGAAAATGGCTATGCAAAAGGCAACGAAGGCTGGCGTTAAGGGTATCAAAACAATGGTTGCTGGCCGTCTTGATGGGGCAGACATTGCGAGAACAGAACAATATCATCAAGGAAGTCTTCCTCTTCAAACTTTAAGAGCAGATATTGACTATGGTTTTGCTCAAGCAAAGACTACATTCGGTATCTTGGGAATTAAAGTTTGGGTGTATAACGGTGAGATTTTCTCAAAGAAAGTTCCTGCTGAAAAAGGAGGTAACGTCTAATGTTAATGCCAAAAAGAGTGAAAAGAAGAAAAGTTCAACGTGGTAGAATGAGAGGTGTTGCAACTCGTGGAAACAAACTCGCTTATGGCGACTATGGTTTGCAAACCACAGAACCATGCTGGATAACTTCCAATCAAATTGAGGCTGCTCGTATTGCTATGACAAGATATACAAAACGTGGTGGAAAGGTGTGGATTGATATTTTCCCAGACAAACCAATCACCAAAAAACCAGCCGAAACTCGTATGGGTAGCGGAAAGGGAAACCCAGAATAT
>CAVDPO010000218.1:810-2897 GCA_963610855.1 Segatella copri | reverse complement strand
CCACAATACAGTAATCAAAAAAGCACAAAAACCAAAAGAAGCCTCTCAAGCCTGCTGGAATGAAATTTTAAAACTCTACAACTTCAACTGTTATAATGGTCTAAAAAGAAGTCTTGATACAATTTTTCCTAATGCTCCATCAGGAACAGGCGATTGTTGTGCTCCAAAACTACTTAGCTATGCTTACGGACAAGGAAAAAAACCGGCCTCTCTTTGCGAATTCTTTTATGGCTCTGGAGCACAAGAACATCTAAGTTTTCATAGTCCATGTGACTTTAGATGTAAACCAATACTCAAATACATTTTGGGCCTAGATATTGAATATTATGATTCTTCAATTCTTGTAGTTAACAAACCAAGCGGACTTCTTAGCATAGAAGGCCGTGGAGAAGATAAGCAAGATTGCGTTGCATCAAGAGTGAAGAATCTATACCAAGATTGCATTTCTCAGCCTTGTGTTCATAGATTAGACCAAGCCACAAGTGGACTCATGGTTTTAGGCTTAACGCAAGAGGCTCATGATAAACTCTCCATTGCTTTTGAAAATCGCATACCCCACAAAACCTATGAAGCACTAGTTTATGGTCTAATATCAGAACAATCAGGAACCATTGAAATTCCAATTCGCCTAGATCCAAACAATAGACCTCATCAAGTTGTAGATTATGAAAAAGGGAAAAAGGCAATTACAAAGTGGACACGTCTTTCAATTGAAAATCACTTTGGGCAAAAATATACAAGGCTTATGCTAGAGCCCCTAACCGGTAGAACTCATCAGTTACGCGTGCATTGTGCTTACGGACTTGGCCATCCAATTGTAGGAGATAGACTTTACGGCTACAGCAATCCAGAAAATGCAAACCCCTGTACAGCTCCACGTTTGATGCTCCAAGCAAGAAAGCTATCTTTTCCTCACCCTATATCCAATCAAATCATGAACTTTGAACTTGCCCCTGAATTTTAATTTTCCCTATGTCTCTTATACCCGTATCTCTTATACCGATGTCTCTAGCGCCACTTGCCACAATACAATCTTCATACCAAAATCATAACAAACAGAAATACTGAGTGGTGCGGTTTTTAACCCCAAAAACCCAACATCCGTTGAAAGTCTTGCCCCAACTTGAGCAGAAGGAATCACCCCGTCATACCATAAAACATTTGCAAAAGCCCCAACTTTGTTATTTGTCAGAAGAATAAGTTCTGCAAGACCAATCTTCTTGGAATAGAAGGTCCAATCAATAGAGACAGAAGAGGCTATTAAATACTGCTGACTATTTGGCGTAATAGGAGAAGTAGTTCCCTGTGCTTTTAATTTTGGATTAACTAAAAGATATCCATCAGAAGCAAAAACAGGAACCTCCCCCTTCTTGTCAAAAGCCATTCTAGAATTCACACCTAAACCAAACTCAATTGGAAGACTCCACGGTTTAACACCAACAGTAAGACATGTAGCACCAAAAAATCTAGCTTGAGAAGTCCCAATCCAACCCAAAGTTTGCAAACCAGCCTTAAAAGAGGCAGAAAAAACAGAAGAGTCATAACTAAACTCTCCCATAAGCGTTGAAAGAGGTAAAGAAGAATCCCAATATAAACCAGTTATTCCATCATTTTTAAAAGCAACTTCAAGCGTTTGTCTTGCTAAAAAATTAAAATCTCCACTTAAAGAGCCTATATTAAAAGCTCCAGTTCTGTATTGAACAGACTCAGATAAAAGCGATGAATGATAAAACTTAACTCCATCTGACATACTAACTTTATAGTAGAAAGAGCCATCAAAATTGAACTTAAAATGGTTCCCTAGATAATAATCCAAAGTAAAATTCAAAGTTGGCAAAGCATGTAAATAAGACTGTAAAGCTCCGTTGTAATTATCAAAGCCAAATGAAACCAACTTTGTTGAACCACCAAGTACTAAGTTTAAGTCTAAATTGCCATACAAAAAGGTATACATTACGCCAAAGAGCAAATCATCTCGTAGAAGATAACCATTACTAGAATGAGAAGAAATAACAACACCAAACATAGATGATGTCCCATGATTGGATGTTCTATTGAAAATTCCATAGTTCTTCTTGACTATAGGT
>CAVDPO010000218.1:0-800 GCA_963610855.1 Segatella copri | reverse complement strand
CTACCAAAGTATACAGGAAGAGCAAAACTAGCTGCTAACACCTCATAGAAATCGCCCTCAGCTAGCACAATTTGCCGTTTTGTTACCATGTCCTCGCAAACCACAATTACAGGAATGGTTAATTCTTCCAATCTTAAATTCTCTCCAAGGTAAGCACTAAGGCAAGATTTAAACTTATCTACATTCAATAAACCTGTATTAATTGGAAGTGTAAAATCAAAAAGCTGACCAATATTAGTACTAGTTATGACTTGAACAATTTGCTCGGGACTAAGACCTGCGCTGTACATAAGTGCAATAATACTTCCCATGGAATTACTTACAATAAAATCTGGGACAATACCCTGCTCTTCTAGGTATTGCAAGACTCCTATATGAGCAAAAGCTCTAGCTGAACCACCGCTTAAAACCACCCCTATAGGCTCGCGCTCACCACCAGTTTTCTTATTAACTCTTTCAATAAAGTTTTCTTCACCGTAGATAATTGGTTCGTCTGCAAGTAGAAGCGAATCATCAGCAAAGATCATAAAACTTGCTAGGAACAAAGCTAAAATCAAAACAAGCTTTCTAATCTTCATCAACGACCCCCAAACTTCACTTATTCTATCATGAGTGCTTGAAAAAAACAAATCTTTAGGCTAACATAGCCCAGTAATGCCGGAGTGGCGGAATGGTAGACGCGCTAGACTCAAAATCTGGTGTCAGCAATGGCGTTCGAGTTCGAGTCTCGTCTCCGGTAAAAAGTAAAAAATTGCATCTGAGTTGTCTCAGATGCATTTTTTTTGGCTTTAGAGTAAAAA
>CAVDPO010000217.1:0-3032 GCA_963610855.1 Segatella copri | reverse complement strand
CTTCAACCCAGTCTTCATATTCCATTGACTGATGGAAGGTAGTAAACATCACTCTTTTCTCCTGTTTCAGTTGATTATATCTACTCATCAACTCCTCACGCTCTGCATGATTGGCATCAAAGCTTGGATCACATAGTCTGACAACGAGTTCAGGTACATTGTATGTCTTTCCTGAGCCTGGAGCACCATAGAGCACGACGTTCTTCCGACGCTTCCATACTGCCACTTGATTGTCGTAGTAGTTTGAAGTTTCTGCATTTCCGCCATTGTTGGCGTTTGCGGACAACTCATAGAATGTCTTTTCTTTTATTTTGTTTGAAGCCATCTTCTTCTTTATATATTTTACGATTGAAATGTAATCCTCTTATAGGTAGGCACTTTACTCGGGATAGGTTATTCCGTACTCTTCTTCAAGGTAGGTATGGTTTGTCTTATCCAATGCCAAGAAATCATTAGGACGGAGCCAGAACAAAGCTATAGTTATGTTTACGTTAATGCCGTATTGTCTGATTACCTTGTCATATTCTTTCTCAAAATTCTGCCAAAATCTGCCGAATAGCTTTAAATGAGCGATTTATGATTGTTTCATCTCAACAGAGGTAATGACTTGGTAATAGTTTAAACTTCTGCAATATGTATATGTTTACTTTGCCTAACAACTCTTCTCGGCTGTAAAAATACAATAATTTCATGATTCTACAATAGTTTTTTCATTTTTATGGTTAAAATTCTGTAAATATAGAATGTGGCATAACAATTATCGTGAAAACGATGTATTATTGCCGTTTGATAATGCATTCTAAGCAAGACTATATGAATGAAATTTTGAGATAGCCAAAGAGAATTTGCGTACACAGTGCTAATAATATGATCAGAAAATGATGAAGCGAATAGTATTTTTATTTTCTATTGTTCTTATGTTTTGCTCATGCAAATCATCATTGGCAATGATATTGTTCCACGTTTTGTCTGGATTTTCCATGAATGCGACAAAATCGAGGTAGTACATAAGCGTGAGACGCAACATAGTAATCCCTCTATATTAAGTTGCTTTTCATTACTGAATTAGTAATTTGGTGATAATTTTTTGCAATCTATATAAAAAACATTATTTGCATCCTTTTTGAAGGAGCTTAATAGCACTTAAAGTATAATGTTTGTTATAAAGTACACTTTTGGTACACTCTTGAAAAGAAAAATCCTCTGTAAAACACTTGATTTACAGAGGATTGTTCTTTGTTTCTTGTACCCAGAGCCGAGGAAGTACCCAGCAAATAAAGTGTACCCATAGGAAGCTAAGTGATTGAAAATCATGGGTTGCCCAAAAGGTACATTAACCCTTTGTTGCATAAAAAAGACTATGTTTTGTTGTTTTTGGCTACCCTTTGGCTACCCAGATTGAAATATAATATTATCTTTGCAAACATAGGAAATGAAGGAAAGATAACGATGGCAACAAAAAAAGAAATAAGGAGTGATAATACATACATTATCAGTCAAGACACCACCGACAATCCAAAGTTGGGTGCTAAGATTTTGTCTGATGGTAGGGAGAGTCTGTTTCTTGATTATTATTTTGGCTATCACGTGGTATATTCTGAAAAGTTAGAAAAAGAGGTGATGAAGAAAGAGAGACAGAGAAAATTTTTAAGCCTCTATCTTTGGACTGCACCAAGATCACCGTTGGAACGTCAGCAGAACAAAGAAACACTTGAACTTGCAAAGAAAATCAGATTTGAACGAGGGCAAGAATTATTAGAAGGCGTTGAAGGGTATAGATTGAAGAAAAACCGTGATGTTAACTTTCTGGATTACTTTCAAGCCTATATAGATAATTATACCAAGAAAGATATAAGAATGTTGGAAATTGCTTTGCACCGATTTGTGGACTTCCTTAATGCTGATGAAGAGTACAAAAAATTTGCCAAGAAAATAAAGCCCGAGCAGATTAACCGCGATATGGTAGAGGCTTTCACCGAGTATCTTCAAACAAGGAGTATTGGCGAGGGTGCAAAAAGTATTTATGCACGGTTCAAGAAAGTGATCAAATATGCTATTGAACATGATGTAATGATCAAGAATCCATGTACAGGAGTTGTTATCAAGGTTGACGATCAGCTGTTGAAAAAAGAGGTACTTTCACCCGAGGAAATACAAAGGTTGATTGCAACCCACTACGATCATGAAAACCCCAACATAAGAAGAGCATTTATTTTTTGTCTGTACTGTGGGTTGAGGTATTGTGATGTCAAAGATCTCACATTTGCAAACGTGGACTATTCAAACCGATTGTTGAAGTTTGAGCAGAGCAAAACAAAAGGACATTCTGCCAACAGCGGTGTTATTATACCTCTCAATGATGGTTTGTTAAAGCTAATTGGAGAGCCAAGAAACCCCAAAAAGAGGAACGAGGTTATATTTCCTTTACCGAGCTATGAAATGTGCCTAAAAGCCCTTAGAAGATGGGTAAAACGTGCCGATATAAACAAGCATATAAGTTGGCATTGTGCCAGACATTCTTTTGCTGTGAATATCCTTAACAATGGTGCTAATATAAAAACGGTTGCCAGTCTGTTAGGGCATAGCGGTTTGAAACATACCGAGAAATACACAAGAGCAATAGACAGCCTTAAAGAGGCTGCAATAAATAGTTTACCTGAACTTAAATTATAATCGTTATGGAAAGAATGAAAAAAACAGAAATGGTGTTTGGGCTTCTTGAAAAAATAAAGTATTTTATATTAAAATCGGGTATAAAAAACATACATGACTATCCGTCAATACTTTATCTAAATGAATTAATAGAATGTGCCGATCTTTGCAAGAAATGCAATGTAAAGTCAGAGGATATTTATAATGAGTATTGGACGATATGTAGAAATGTTGATGATCTATCCAAAGTTGCAGATTTGTTACAAAATAGGGTTGACAATGTTTTTAATACTCTTTATAATATAATAGACATGAATCAACAAAACGTTATTTCTTTACCAATAATGTTTAATATATATGCAGCTATCAACCCTTTATAT
>CAVDPO010000216.1:0-3204 GCA_963610855.1 Segatella copri | reverse complement strand
GAGAACCAACTAAATAGGACCAACACAAATTGTCCACTTAGTCTTTTCATATGTTAAAAGACCATTGTGTACAACAAATTTAAGAAATTAAAATACTTTGATTTATGATAATTATGAAAGCAATTAAGAAAAACAAAGAAAACAATAAGTGTGTTAGTGGACAGAACAATACAGAATGAAGTAAAACATGACAACATGGGAACATAAGCCAAGGACACATCAACAAAACAGTCAGCAATCAAAGCACAGAAACATAAATGGCAAAACAAAACAAAAACTCAAAACAAGAAGCCAATGGCAACAACAATCTCAGCAGCAGACTTTAGGAATGGAAGAAACTAGCAATGACAGATAATGAAATGCTTTTGTTTGCTTTGAAGAGATGACTTCTGTAGGAAACCAAAGCAGAGACAAACAAAAATAGTTTTGGTCATCTCTGATAATGACAAAGACTTCTCTCTCAAAGACTTTGCTAAGGATGGCAACCACATTGTTTCAGTAAGTGCTGAATGCTGCTCTGTCACAACAAAAACAAACACAGAAAATGTAGCAAAGCTGACCATACTTAGTTTGTTGATTTATGCCATTGGTGTTGTGAAACAAAGTGACCAAGCTGCCTATTTACTGGATAGAAAAAGTTGTGACAGACAAAAGCATGCACATAATATATTGCGAAATAGCAAAGAAATAACAAAGATTCCAATTTAGTTAGAGATTAAAGTAATTAAATACTGTGTGTTTATTTTTGTTATTGTTTCTAATAAACCTAGAGTAGACATGTTTTTGTTGCTTTTATTTATTTTTATTTAAATAAGAGTGAAAAGCAGATAGAGCCAGTAACAGTAACAGTGACAATGACAGACACCACAGATAAAGCAGATTCGCTTTTGTGTTCAATTGATGTGCTGCAGCAGCAACAACATCTTGTAACTGGGGGAGAGAGCTCTAGTGGTTCTAACAGTTCTGCAGACACCCCAGTTAGTTTTTGGAACTTCCTTCAGAAGTTGGATGATGTTAACTGGTGTAAAAACCCATTCCTGGTAAAGGAGAGAAGGGAAAATGGCAATGAATTTAACATGAGCAAGGCACTCTATCAAGAGGGCATAGATAAACTTTTAAAAACAACGTTTGCAAGCCCAGATGATGCCTTAGACTCTCTCAGAGCAGTCCTTAGCAGGTCCTTTAGGGAACTTTCTATAAAAACAATGGTCAGCAAAACTAGTGAGAAGCCACTAAGAGTAGTGTGCAGAAAAGAGAAAGTCACAAAAGAAAAAGATGGCTCTCATGTGACTGGGCGAGGGTCAATTAGGACCAATATCAACTTTGGTGATGATTTGGATAAATTCAAACAAGTGTGCTGTTGGAGAGCTTGCATTAAAAAGAGTGATGCTGGCTCTGGGTTCATATTTACAGAAATAAGTGACATACATCAGCATGCTCAGTCATGCTTTATGGGCTGTGGGTATAAGCACAGGAAGCTTATACAGCTTGTTTCAGAATGCAAAGACCCATTGAAACAAATGGCAATGAATGTCACAATATACAATAAAATTGGGTACAGTATTGGAAAAGAAGCAATCAGCAAGCACAATTACTTTAAAAAGGTTGTAACAAATGAACAGGAAATTACAGAGTATTCAAAGTGTTTGGATTTGGGCCTAATTGGTACAACAGGCATACCTCTTCCACTTGAATTAGAGGATGAGGATAAAGCAGTTGTTGGGTTGCTTTGCTGTTTTAAAAAAAGAGGAGCCTGGGTTCTTGTTTTGGTTCTCTGCACACATGAGGAGAATAGATTTTCTGGTTTGCATTTGGCCCTCACAGCAAGAAAAGCTTAAGTACTATGGTGACTTAATGCTTATTGACAGCACATTTGGCATCAGCTTGAGGGGGTATAGGGCCCTAAATGTTGTGGTGGTTGATCAGCACTTTAGAAGTGTCTTGGTGGCAACATCTTTTACTGTTAGTGAAAAAGTGGTGGCATACAAAAAGACATTGGGCTTCATAAACAGTGTCACACAGTTTAAAAGATTGCCTCTTTGTCTTATTTCTGATTCTGCTCCACAGATTCATGCATCAGTGTCAGATGTTTATCCTTACTGTAGACACATTTATTGTGCTTTTCATTTACTCAAGGACCTTAAATTGGGGAGAAAAAAGAGTAGTGCACCAGAGTGTGGAGACTCTGAAAGGGACCTCAAGAAAGATGCAAGGAGCTGGGTCTTATCTTTGTTTATATCTAGTTCCCAGACCAACTTTGATCATGCACTTTCTGAATTGGATAAACTCTTGGAGGACCCTCAGCTTGGCAATACAAAAGACAAAGTGAAGAAGCTTATGGCCCATGGAGTTAATGGTGGAAGGGCCCTCCAGGATGTCTTCACAGCAGATTCTATTGCCAGCTCAAGGATTGAGAGTAGGAATGCTGCTCTAAAACGGTTTGGTGTTGGAGCTTCATTATCTTTGCTGGACTGTCTTTTATCATTAAAAGACATGGTTAAATCACAGGAATACAATGATATTGTTGGCCAAGACAAAGAATACAAATTCATGGCTGATGGTGTTTTTCTTGGCCTCCATGAAAAGGATGCACTCATTGGTGTTACATGTGAGGTCTTGGAAAAGATGTACAATGAACACAATTTGGGCATGGTGGAAAATACAAAATAACCAAGGCCACCTCTTGTGGAGAGTGCAGTGAGTATATTGTTACTTACAGTGACAGTAAATGTGCTCATGACTTGCACACAGTGAGGTGTGACACAAACAACAATCTATGCTGCTGGTGCTGTATTAGGACAGGCTACCCATGCAGACATGTGTTTGCTGTGGTTGAGCAGTTTCACCTAAAAAAATCACATTGGGGTCAATAAACACAAGATTTTACATTGACCAAAATGGTGTTGATTTTACAAAAATTAATATGGTGGCACTTGGCATTATATTAAAATCAATGGTGCACAAGCAAACAATGTATTATGCTTACCTTAGAGGTGCTACCATGAGAGAGACACCTCAGTCAATGCTAGCCAAGGCAGTGATATTGTAAAATCATTTCAAGAAGACCTGAAGAAAAAAAAAATGGACATACCTTTAGGTGGTTTGCAGTAGACCCTGATAGCAACTTTGAGTTCACACAATCTGCACAGTTTGCTAGTGGTGAGCCAACAACTCCTGAGCTAAGGCCCAAGGAAGACAGTGAGA
>CAVDPO010000215.1:0-3256 GCA_963610855.1 Segatella copri | reverse complement strand
AGCAAGTAAAACAATGTTCTCTTTTCGTGCGATACTTGCAATTTTTTCAACATTACTTAGCTCTGGAGCTATTGTCATGCAAACTAAGTGTCCTTTGCAAAGTTTTATAAAACGGTTAAAGATGTCTTCATCTGGCTCAGAAATTGATGTTGGATCTTGTGCTCCTGCTTTTAAAGGAGACAAAAAGGGACCTTCAAAATTTACACCAAGAATTGTAGCCCCTTTTTCTTTTCCCATAGCTTCTAGAATAGCCAAGGCTTCTGCTTCCATTTTTTGAGGCTTTCCGGCATAGAGAGTAGGAAGAAAGCCAGTTACCCCAAAGTTTGCAAGACATTCTGACATTTTTAAAATTGATTCTGTTTTTGCGTCCTCTGTCCCAAAGCCACCAATTCCATGAATATGGGTATCAATTAAACCAGCTGTGACAGTTTGTCCTTTTGCATCGTAGACGTCATTTGCTTCATGTAAAAGAAGGTCGTAGTCCTCTATATCAAAAACATCAGCTATGCGACCATCTTGTGAAACAAGAATTCCACAATTATATCTTGATGAGCTATCCGTAATTAGGTTTGCATTTTTAATCAAAAGGGAATTTTTCATGGCTACAGTATAGCAAGTAGATGTTATTCAAGCAATTGCACCGTACTTTAGAAAAGGTTTACAATTGATTCATGGCAAGCGAAGATTTTACCCCTAAATTTTTACCTACAACACGAGCAGAAATGTCTCAAAGAGGTTGGAAAGAGTTAGATTTTTTATTCATATCTGCAGATGCTTATGTGGATCATCCCTCTTTTGCCAGTGCTCTACTTTCTCGACTGCTTGAGGCTCATGGTTATAGAGTTGGAATTATTTCACAACCAGATTGGAAAGATCCAAACAGCCTGAAGATTATGGGAAGGCCTAAGCTTTGTTGTATGATAAGCGGTGGAAATTTAGACTCAATGGTTGCTCATTACACGAGTACAAAAAAGAGGCGGCATGATGACATGTATTCTCCTGGAGGGAAAGCTGGTTTTAGGCCGGACCGGCCAACAATTATCTACTCTAATCTTGCAAGGCAAGCTTTCAAAGATTTGCCAATTGTAATTGGAGGGCTTGAAGCTTCATTGAGACGGCTTGCACATTATGATTACTGGCAGGATTTAGTTCGTAAACCAATTATCCTTGATGCAAAAGCAAACCTTTTAATCTATGGTATGGGGGAGCTTCAGGTTTTGGAAATAGCAAAAAGACTTGCAAAAGGTGAAGATATTAGCAATATGCACGATATTCAAGGAACTTGCTATTCTGTGTCAGAAAAAGAATGGAAGCTTCAAGAGCAAAACAAGTGTCCTTTTAAAGCTGTGTTTATGCCTTCTTATGAAGAAGTTTCGGCAAGAGATAAAGAGTCTAACAAGCCAACTAAGGAAGGGCAAGAAGCGTATGCAAAAGCCTTTCAAATGAAAATACAACAAGAGAATCCTTTTAGCAAACAATGTCTTGTGCAGGCATGTAATGGTAGATTTGTTATACAAAACCCTCCTGCTAGGCCATTGTCAGTTGAAGAATTTGATAGTCTATATGAATTTCCATATACGAGAAAATGGCATCCTTCCTATGATGCATTAGGAGGAATTCCGGCAATTAAAGAAGTACAGTTTTCTATTACTTCAAACAGAGGCTGCTACGGGGCTTGTTCCTTTTGCGCAATAAGTGCCCATCAGGGAAGAATTATTCAGGTAAGAAGCAAAGAGTCCTTAATTAGAGAAGCAAAGAAGCTTGTTAAACACCCTGAATTCAAAGGTTATATTAATGATCTTGGTGGCCCAACTGCAAATTTCCAATGCATGGCTTGTGATAAACAAATGAAAACAGGACCTTGCCCCAATAGGCAGTGTATGTTCCCAACGCCATGTTCAAATGTAAAAGATTCGCATATTGAATATCTAGAAAAGCTTGAAGCTGTTGCCAGTGTTCCCGGTGTAAAAAAGGTGTTTATCCGTAGTGGCATTAGATTTGACTACCTTATGTTATGTGCAACTCCAAAAGTCCGTGAAGAATTTATGACAAAATTGGTCAAAAACCATGTCAGTGGACAATTGAAAGTGGCCCCAGAACACATATCAAAGGAAGTTTTAGCTTGTATGGGAAAAAGTCCCGTTGAAGTTTACAATGCCTTCAAAGAGGAATTCTTTGAAGAAAACAAACGACAAGGGAAGAAACAATACATCATTCCTTATTTCATTGCAGCTCACCCAGGCTCTTCCTTGGATAGTGCAATAGAACTTGCTTTGTATATGAAAAAACAAGGTTTTGTCCCAGATCAGGTTCAAGAATTTTATCCAACTCCAGCAACTGTCTCTACTTGCATGTACTATACTGGTCTTGACCCAAGGCCAGGAGAAAATTTTAAACCTGTTTATGTTCCTAAAGGCAGAGATGCAAATCTTCAAAGAGCCCTGCTTCAGTTCAATAAATCAGAAAATAGAGCCCTTGTCCTTGAGGCTTTGAAGAAAGCCGGAAAACCAGAGCTTGCTAAAGTCTTACTTTCAAGAAAATAAGGTTTATTATCAAAGAGATTTTTGCAAAATATTTGACGGCAGAAAAAAAACGTGATAGCATATAAGATAACCCAATTTTCGATGAATGATATTGGGGCTTTTTTATGATAAGAGGTTTTAAAACTTCAGTTTTCAAAACTTCATAGGAGAATTAAATTGAATCGCGAGGCTATTCCATCAATACACTTTTACGACCAAGATTTTGTTGATCTCTATGATAGATCTTGGGTCTGGATTGATGAATTCTGGAAAAAAGGAACGGAAGAAAACGGATTTGTAGGAAATTATGTCTCGTATAATGATCAAAAGAGTTTTGATCAGTTTAGTTGTTGCTTGTCTTCTTTGTTTCTAAACTACAGCAATCAAACATATTCTCCTTTTGACATGATAGATTTCTTTTATTCCAAACAAGAACCAAATGGGGCTATTAGAGCACAGTACAGCATTGAAGACGGTTCTCCTTTTCTTTCAGATGACAACCCAGAAGGGGTTGTAATTCCTCTTTTTGCTTATGTAGAGTTTTTGTTTTATCATAAGATTGGGAACAAGAAGAGACTTAAGGACGTTGTGCCGGTTTTAGAGAAATATTTTAATTGGCTTAAAGAAATGTTCCAAAAAGAAAACGGACTTTTTTCCGTTCCTATAGGAGCTTGTCTTACAGGGAATGTTCCTCGCGAAAATACCGTTTACCCTGTAGATTTCAACACTCTTAT
>CAVDPO010000214.1:0-3285 GCA_963610855.1 Segatella copri | reverse complement strand
GAGATAGAGAGATTGCGTGTGCAAAATAAACTTCTGTTGCCATATGAGAAAGCAGTTTTAGATTCTCTTTTTGTAAATTTTTCAAAAGAGGGTGCAAACGAATGTGGCCAAGCAGTATTGGATATTGGTTGCAATGATGGAGAAAAGACGGTCTCTATCTTCTCTTATGACTCTATTTCTAATGTTGTAGGCTTGGAATATAATGGGAAACTTGCCCAAAAGGCTCAAAAGGAGTTTGGCAATGACAAGTTCTTTTTCTCCACTTTGGATGTTGAGCGAGATGATTTTACAGAGACTTTGGGCAAAATTATGAAAGAGCGGGGCATTAACGCTTTTGATTGTATATATCTTTCTTTTGTTTTAATGCACTTAAAAAATCCACGAAAGCTACTTCTTTCTTTGTTTAGTTTCCTCAAGACTGGAGGAACTTTGGTAATAGTAGAGGCAAATGATAGAGCATCATTTTTATCTAACGACGATGAGCATCTTTTGGACACGTTCCTTGATATCTTAAGTAAGGACAAATACTCTGGAAATCGTTTTTTAGGAGCGACTGTTGAGCAAATGGTCAAGGATTGTGGATATAAAGATATTACAATTTGGTGTGATGGGGTATATGCAGGTCCTGGAGAGGAAGCAAAAAAACAGGCTATTGTTACAACATTTTTCTCTTATTTGGAAGAAGATGTGGATATTCTTCTTAAAGAAGATGATTGTGAAGAGTATAGAAAATGGAAAAGCTGGCTTAGTTCAAATTTGCAAACTTTGGACTCTTTGATTTTGAAAAACGAGTCTGAAATTTCAATGGGAATGAAGATTTTATCATGCAAGAAAACTGTTTGAGAAAGTGGCTTTTGCTGTAAGAGGTGAATATGTATTTTGAAGCTTTGCAAGAAGATAAAATAAATGAAGCTTTGCATATTGCAGATGAATGTGTGGGTCAAAATCTTTATTCTTATGAAGATTTTGCAAAGACTATTAATGATGATAATAAGTTTTTCTTCTTACTCAAAAATGAAGAAGGAAAGATTGCAGGTTATATTTATTTTCTCATTACATCTTCTTTTGAAGTAACGTCCTCTGTTAATCTTAACGCAAATGCTATTTCTTTTTCTGAGAGGTGTGGAAGAATTCAATCTGTTGCTCTTTGTGAGGAATATAGAGGTAATGGACTTGCTAATAAAATGATAGATTTTGCGGTTAAGACACTTGCAGAAAAAGATATAGACACTGTTTATATAGTTTGCTGGAAGCCAGGTGGTGTTTTGCCTCTTCAAAATGCTTTGGATGCATGTAGTTTTCAATACCTTGGCACTGTAAAAGATGCGTGGTATAAGGATGAGAATTTGATTTGCCCATATTGCAAAGGGCGCTGTCATTGTTCTGCAGATATTTATTGTAAGAACATACGAAGAAATCTTGAAAAAGAAGGTTGCAAAACCTCAAAGGAGAAAATGTGAAAATTAGACTCCTACCTAAATTTATAATTTCACTTTGTATTGTTGGTCTTTTGCTTACTGTTTCAGTATCGCTTTTTAGTTATTTAACGTCTAAGAGTTATCTTGAGCAGCTTTTTGCTGAGCGTGTTATGTCCAATAGCAAAGCAATTGCCACCATGCTTGATGTTGAAGATGTGAAAAAAGTTATTGCTTTGGGCGGAGATAAGACTCCTGAATATGAGAAGATGTATAATCTTTTCAATAAACTTAAAAAAGAAGGGGAGATAACCTATCTTTCATTGGTAATTCCAGATGAGGACAGTGTTACTTTCTATATAGATGCTCTTGTTGAGGAAATGGGAGACGCTCCAGATTCTCAACTTTCTTATGGTAGCGATATTCTTTACACAGAGGCTGCCAATCCAGATGACCCAGCAGATTATGAAAAATACATAACTATTTGGAATGCATACAAAGAGAATAAAGGCCTAGATAAGCCACTTGTTACAGACAATAGCTATGGTTTTAACTACACAGGAATTTCTGCAATTCTAGATGAAAATGGTAAAGCTGTTGCTGAAATCCAGTACATTCTTGATATGAGTGAAGTTAGATCCTATTTGTATTCATTCCTTAACAGTATGATAGTTATTTGTTCTGGCATAGTTGCTCTCATAATAATTATCTATATTGTTTTTGTGAGAAACATGGTTACAAAACCAATTGGAAAGTTGACTTCTTTCACAGAAGAAATTACACGTACTAATTCCTTTGAAAACCAAGAAATAGATATAAGCTCTGGAATTGATATTAATACAGGTGATGAGATTGAGTCTCTTTCTCAGTCCTTTAATTTCATGCTTAAAGAGCTTTCTGAATACATAGCCAACCTTTCTAAGATGACAGCTGAAAAAGAGCGAATTGGTGCAGAGCTTGATGTTGCACGTCACATTCAAGCTAGTATGCTTCCTTGCATTTTTCCACCGTTTCCGGAAAGGCATGAATTTGACATATATGCGACAATGACACCTGCCAAAGAAGTTGGTGGCGATTTCTATGACTTCTTCTTTGTAGATCCTGATCATTTAGCACTTGTTATGGCCGATGTCTCTGGTAAGGGTGTTCCTGCTGCTCTATTTATGATGATAAGTAAGACGCTTATCAAATCTATTTCTCAAAACGGGCTTAGTCCTGCAAAAGTTTTGGAGAAAGTTAATAATCAGCTTTGTGAGAATAATGAAGCTGAGATGTTTGTAACTGTTTGGCTTGGAATTTTGGAAATCTCAACAGGTAAGATGAAATGTGTTAATGCCGGGCACGAATTCCCTGCAATAATGCGTAAGGGCGGGGCTTGGGAATTATACAAAGACAAACATGGCTTTGTTGTTGCAGGAATGGAGAACGCAAAATACAAAGAATACGAGTTAGAATTCCACCCTGGCGATAAACTTTTTGTATACACAGATGGAGTTGCTGAAGCTACTAATAGTAATAATGTTCTCTTTGGAACTGAGAGGATGATAGATTCCCTCAATAAAGCTAAAGACAAACCAGTTAAAGAGCTTTTGGAATCTGTTCATGATGATGTGGATGCCTTTGCTGGAGAAGCAGAGCAATTTGACGATATTACTATGCTGACACTTGAGATAAAGGAGTAACATTGTATGAAAAAAGAACTTACAATAAGACCAACAGAAAATTCTGTAGGTGAAGTGACAGAATTTGTAGAAGATATTCTTTTACAGAATGATTTTCCTTTTAAGACAATTGCACAGGTCAATGTTGCCATAGATGAAATTTTTTCAAATATTGTTTTTTACAGTGGTGCAGACAGTGCAACAGTTTC
>CAVDPO010000213.1:0-3370 GCA_963610855.1 Segatella copri | reverse complement strand
ATTGTAGGTAGTGGAAAAACTCATGTCAATAAATTATAATGAATCGCATGAAAGTTAAGGATTTGGTTGATTATTTCTCAGAAACTTTAAAGATATCGGACTTTAGTAATGCGGATATCTCCTTGAATGGCCTTCAGGTGGGTGATGTTGAAGCTGACGTGAAGAAGATTGCGTTTGCTGTGGATGCTAGCATGGCTACAATTGAAGAGGCTGTAAAGCAGGGTGCGGATATGCTTTTCGTGCACCATGGGATGTTCTGGGGAAGACCAATTGCAATTACTGGAAGACATTATAGGCGCGTAAAGACGCTTTTGGATAATAATGTGGCTTTGTTCGCATGCCACCTTCCGTTGGATGCAAATTTAGAGGTGGGAAATAATGCGCAAATGGCCAAGCGTCTTGGCATAGAGGATATTGAACAGTTTTCTTTTTTCCGTGGAGTGCACGTAGGGGTAAAAGGCTCCCTGCCAAAACCTATGACGGCGGATGAGATTATTGCCAATCTTGGAGTTAGAAGAGATGAGAGAACTCTTGTGATTGGAGATTTAGAGCGTAAAATCAAGAAGGTTGGCATTGTCTCTGGAGATGGTGCTTCTGATATGTATGATGCTCTTAGTGAGGACTTGGATGCTTTAATTACAGGAGAAGCTAGGTACACAATGTTCAATGATTGCATGGAGGAGCCTTCTTTTACTCTTATGTGTTTGGGTCATTATGAGACAGAGGTTTTTGGAGTGAAGGCCGTCATGGAGAAAATCTCTCAAATGGGTCTTGAAGCTTGTTTTATTGACAGGCCAATTTCAATTTAAGGTCTTTTAGAGGTCTTGGGGTTGGAAATGAAGAAACTTGAAGGAAAGAAGTTTTTACCTTTTTTGCTTTCTCTTGGAATTGTGATTTTTGACCAAATTACTAAGTATCTTGTGGTAAAATACATTCCAGTTGGGACTATCTCAAAAACGTTTTTTGGTGATTTTCTCTGGATTTGTCATGTAAGAAATACTGGAGCAGCTTTTAGTCTAGGGGCCGAGAGTTCTGATTTCATGAGAGTTCTTGTGCTGATTGTTTTCCCCATTGCTTTAATGGTTTTTGTGGGCTGGTTAATAGTTTCTGAAAAGAATTTTTTTAGTTCTGCACAAAGATGGTTTGCAGCCGGAATTTTGGGTGGTGGAATTGGAACAATAATTGATAGAATTTTTAGATTTGATGAAGGTGTTGTTGATTTTATAAGTGTAAAATTTTATGGGCTTTTTGGATTGGAGAGATGGCCCACTTTTAATGTTAGTGACAGTTGTGTGGTTATTTTTGTAACTTTATTAGCGATATCAATGGTTTTTGTAAAGCCTGAAGGAAAAGAAAAAAATGACAAATGATGGCAAGAAAAAGAGAAATACTGCAATTTTTATGGTATTAGCTACATTAGCGAACATTGTTTTAATGCTTGCATTTTTTTTGATTGGTCTTGTTATAATGAATCAAGTTGTTAGTGAAGATGATCCAACTGGGATTTTGATTGGGTTCCTTTTGGTTTTTTTTGTTTCCATTGGTCTTTCTTGGTTCCTTTATTCTAGGTTTATTAAATGGTACACAAAGAGAGTTAATGCAGAAGAAACTTTTGCTCCTATTTTCTCTTCTAAAAAAAGACCTAAGAATAAAAAGCCCAAAGAAAATTAAGGATAGTTAATGCAAGAGATTGAGAAATGTGTTTGGTTTCCGTTTAGTGACGAACCTATTGTTCGTGGCGGAAAATTAACTCCAACTCTCTGTGATCCACAAGTGCTATTGCCAGAACAGTCATGTGACGGCAAGTGGCACCTGTTTTATCATTCTCTATTGGGGCTTCATCATAGTGTTTCCAATAGTGGCATTGCATGGGAGAAGGACAAACTTATTGAGCCAAGAGCTCATTCTCCTTTTATTTTCATTGAAAACGAGAATTATTATTTATTGTATGAAAAGCATGATGGGAAAATTCCTTTCTTAAATAGTCGGTCTGGAGAAGGCAAGCACGATTCTTATTCTTGTTTTGAGATGAAAACTTCTACAGATTTAGTTACGTGGAGTAAGCCAAGACCAATTTTGGATAGTAGAACAATTCCTTTTGCTGGTGATTATCTTAAATACCCACGTATTTCTAGACCGCAACTTATTAAAGCCGGAGATGAATACAGGTTGTTCTTTGGTGCTTCTCATCTTGTTCTTCCGGATTCAAAACAAAAGTTTTCAAGATATTTTGCTTGTGCTTCTGCTCCTTCAATTACAGGGCCTTATTCAATGCAAAAACCAGAAAGGCCTCTTTTTGAACCTATTCCAGATGACAAATGGACAAACCTTGGTTGTGGTAGCATTAGAGTTGTTCCTTGTGGTGATTTTCTTTATGCCTTCCAGTGTCCAGTCTTTTGGGATCAAGAAAAAAAGCGAACCTCTTCAGTGATGATTGTTTTAAAGTCTTATGATGGCTACAACTGGCAACGTTGTGGAAATGGGCCAATAATGGTTCCTGCAGACAAAGGTTGGGCAAGTGAATACATTAAAGGTTGTGATGTTCACTATAAGGCCGATGAAAAATGTTGGTATTGCTATTTTTCGGCTTCTGGAGAAAATAATTTTCTAATTAGGCATGAGGCTATAGGACTTTTGCTGGGAAACGTTCCAAATGTTTCAAATGTTTCAAACAAATAATTTTTACTGCACAATCAATTGAGGCCTGCGAGCAAGTTTTCGTCTTTCTTTATTAGTCATAATCTCAACATCTTTTACTGCTCTTCCTCCCACAAAAGAGGCAATGGCTAGCATTACATCTAACCAGTCTGGTGCACTTGGGTATTTCAAGAAACCATTAAACATCCCTTTCATCATCAAGAACTTAGATGGTGTTTCTGCTCTGTTTAAGACTTCACTATACAATCTTGCATCGTCAAAGAGCGGATCAAATTCAGATGCAAATATCAATGTTTGTGGAAGCCTAGAGTTGTCTCTAGCCAACAACGGGGAGAAAAGAGGATCCAAAATATCTTTTGGCTCACGAGAGTAATTTTGAATAAAGAAAGACATTTCTTTACTGGTATAGAAAGGGCCTTCCTTGAATTTTTCATAACTTTCTGTTCTTATCCTGCCATCTGTGACAGGGGAAACAAGAATTTGGCCTGCAATTTTTGGGCCTTTTCTGTCTCGAGCAAGTCTGCTTACGGCAGCTGCGAGGTTTCCACCGGTCAGGGTTCCCATGAGATAAATTTTGTAAGGGTCTATTCTCCAATATCTAGCGCCTTGATAAGCCCAAAGAAAAGCTTGATAGCAATCTTCAACTGGAATTGGAAACTTAAACTTAGGAGCAAGTCTAAAATCAACCGCCAATACCGATGCCCCTGTGACG
>CAVDPO010000212.1:0-3410 GCA_963610855.1 Segatella copri | reverse complement strand
TTCTATATCAGATACTTGTTCTCCGTTTTCATCGAACAAAAGATGTGGTTTAATCCAAATACCATTGATATATGCTTCACACCAGGCATGATAGTTTTCAGTTGATGTTCCTGTTACTACTTTTGCAGGAATTCCTTGAACTCTAAGCATTGCACACAAAAGAGCTGATTCATCAAAACAAATTCCTTTTTGAGATGTAAAAGTATCATCTAATACAGGTAAAACATATTTATTTGTAACGTTTTCAGCTTTTTTCCAATCGTATGAAATATGATTGTATACCCATGAATAAATAGCTCGCACGCGTTCTGTATCAGTAGTTGCCTTTTGAGTAAGCTCAAAAGACTTAGAAATACAAAGTGTATTTTTGTTATAATCAACCACTTGATTTGGATAAAGATACGGCAGTTCTGGAGAATCTAAAGCAACATCAAGATATAATGTATCTAGTATCTTGTATGACTCACTTTGGATATGTTCACAAATTTGAATTGTATATGTACCATTACCAAAATTTAAAGGATATGTTTGATACTTATTATCGATGATTTCATAGTTTTGACTTTTTTTGCCAAGACTTACAATCACTTTTATTGTTTTATGATTGGATGATGTGGCTTTTGCCATGAAATATCCTTGAGAAGAATTAGAATAATCAATGATAACCTCATCGTTACAAAAAGTATCAACACCATTTGCAACAGGAAGTAAGAATTCTTCTATTTCTACTTTTGCATTTGTTTTTGTAAAGCAAACGCAACTAAAAAACATGCCTATACTTAGACATGTACTTAATAGTATTTTTTTCAGCATGTTTATAACTCACCTTTCTTTTTCTTAAAATTATTATTTCCTCCAACAATTCATTCGGTAGCAATGCTACGAAAGCAAAAAAAGGCTATCGTTTTAAACGATAGCCATAACTACGCCATTGTTTTTTTAATAGCGTCTTGCATGAAATAGCGAATTGGAATTTTTCGAAGTTCTGCTCTTTGAATCTCAGCTTTCATTCCTAATGACAAACCTTCATCAAAGAAAACCCATAATTCATCACAGTCTTCTAAATGCATCAGTCCAAGTTGTGACGCAATAGTTCTTTTTGCTTCATTGCATCCTATTTTTGGACACGATAGTTGTGGGACTATCGGAGAATGATTTTCCTCAATTGCCCACATGGCGGCTTCTTTTGCTAATTCTGCATTACTACAAGAAATATACACTAGCATATTGTTTTTCCCTCCCTATCTATCTAAGTGGTTTAACAAGCTGAAATTCCGGAAAAAAGTGTAAAAATTCAGAAAAATTCCGAAAAAATAACAGATGTCACAAATTTTGTATAAAACATCGGACAAAATAGGAGTAACCATTCAGAAGCACTTCCTAAGCATCTCTTAGACAAAGAAACGCTTCAGAAACTTTGGGCTACTCCCCAAAAAATTGTCCAAAAGAAAAGAGCTTCTTCAGCTCTCCTTAAATGATACCCAAGCACCGTCTTTGTCTGCTATCCATTTAAACTCGCCACCGTTTGGTTCGCCATCTTGCCATCCTATTGCGTACCAAGTATATGTTCCATCACCTTGAATTGCACGAACTTTGTATGTTTCGCCTTTCTTAGCACTTCCTAGGCATCCCTTGTCTGTTCCTAAGCCATTTCGGATGTTGATTTTGTCTGCAATGATGGTTGCTGTTCCATAGCTTTCCTTAAGCTGTACGGATTCTACAAGACCTCTGATGTCGTCTAGATACGCTCCGTTAGGATTGGTGTAGTTAATCGTTAGGATTCCATACCCATCGAACGCATATCCAAGATATCCGCCTGCACAGAGTTCGAGATGTGTTTCATCTACGATGTTTTGCTTCGTCGATTCGTCGTATGGCGTATTTCTCAAAAGTTGGTACTCAAATTGTCCTAATTGATACGTCCCTTCGCTGTATGAATCGCCACCAAGTCCAATTCCATAGCTTTTTAAGCTCGCTTCGATAACGACTTCAGCTTCCCCTTTCTTGAGGATGATTCTATCTTCGTTGAGATACTCGTACGGACTATCGTATCCATCGATTTGTCTTTCCCAACCATCAGGAACGACCATCGAAATCAGTCCTGTGAGACCTGTCGTACGATTGCTCGCATCTTCATCAACAATTGCTGGTTCTTGAGTTGTTGCAGAATCTGCAACAGCTGTGCTATCCGCGCTCTCGGAAGGCTTTTGAGTTGCTTGAGAGATGGTGCTACTGCTCGTCTTTGCTCCGCACCCCGTGAGAAGTGCCAAAGAGACGACTGAGAATAGTTTTAGAATTTTGTTTTGCATAATTTGCTCCCCTATCAATATTATACGAGAATTCGAACAACCATGTTAATGTTCGCAAACATCATTTGCAATGTTATCGATGCTAGTTAGCGAAACGTTCCAAAGACACTCCTACGACGCCTCTCGTACCGTTCTTCAAAAACCATTGCAACAATTAAGCAGCATTTCTCCAAACACAACAAAAGCACCTCTCAGGCGGGTATTGTTCGGGAGTTGCCTAAGGGGTGCCAAGGGAATGGTATATTTGGTATCAATACTATAGCACAGTTTTAATATTTTTCAGTACCAAAACTGTCCAAGGTTTGCAATCCCCTCTCCTTTGTGTTAGCTATCGCTATTAATCATGATAGCTTTCTGATATACTATCGGTATGAACAAACAACTAAAAGAAGACATCTCATGTTTCTTTGCTTTAGACAACATCGAGCCAAGAATACTATCAGGCGACAAGAGCTTCGAGGAAATGCAAGACATGTTGAAAGAACAAGGAATCGACCTCAAAGTAGTACCTGAAGCTAAGACATTGGTGCTCAAATTTAATCATGAGAAGTACAACCGTACAAAGACAAGACACGCTGGACAGCAAAGAAAATACGCATATAAGACCGACAAACAGTACGATTTCAATGCGTACAAGTACAGCGATATTTTGTATTTCAGATACTGCAAACGTTGGAAATGGACGGATATTGCGGAACACATCGGCCTATCAGAAGCAACTTTCTTTAGGCACAAGAAAGAAATGGAGTCTTCGAACAGATACAGAAGATTCTCAGAGAAGTTCGATGTATCAAAAGTAGAAAGCCTTGAGTACTTTGAAAGCTTTGAGGAATTGGATACGATGTTTTAGAAGAAAAATTAACTACATATTTTCCGGTTTTAATCGCCTAATTTGTTGTATTTTTCCCAATTTTCGCAACTAAATATGTGATTTTCATTTTAGTCGCAAAATTTCAATTTCTCAAAAAAAGAAAAGCTACCAATTTTGGTAGCTAATATTCTGTGTTGTAGTATGCAAATATGCTTTTGTTGTCTAAATATTGCTCAAGCATAGAGTTGCCGATATACAATATTGGATTTTTTTTGTTTGGACTGTTAAGG
>CAVDPO010000211.1:1287-3440 GCA_963610855.1 Segatella copri | reverse complement strand
GTGCTTAACAGTGAAAATCATTCCACGAATTGCTTCGCTGTCCTCAACAATCTTACTCGTGTTGAGTTTTTTCAAACCAAGCGCCTCAACAGTTTTGCGTTGATTTGGTTTGCTTGAGCAAGCACTTTTGATTAAAGTAATTTTGATTTCTTTTTTTGCTTGTTTAGGTTTTGAAGTCTTCTTAGGCTTAGCGTCCGCTACAGCAACTTCGATGTTTTCAACATTTTCTTTGCTTTCCATAATTAGTTCTCCTCTACCTTATCTTGATTTTTTCCGCGTAATTTGTTGACTTCGTCAAGTGTTTTGAGGCTCATTAGCGCTTCAAGCGTTGCCTTTACACAGTTATCCTTGTTAGAACTACCGTGCAACTTTGTTGTGATGTCACGAATACCAGCAAGTTCGACAACTGCACGCGCAGCACCGCCAGCGATGATACCATTACCATCTTTTGCAGGAAGCAAAATGATTTGGCTTGTACCGAATCTACCTTTCGTTGCGTGTGGAATTGTTGTCCCTTCCATAGCGATTGTGACCATATTTTTCTTTGCATTCTTGATTGCTTTCTCGACAGCTTCAGATTGTTCGCGCGATTTTCCGCGACCAACACCGACTTTACCCTTTCTATCCCCGACTACTACTAGTACTGAGAACGTTGGGATGTCGCCACCCTTAACTGACTTTGAAACTCTGCGTCTTGAAACGACACGGCTTTCCATTTCGTCGCGTGGCTTTCTATCATCACGACGACGTTTATCATCGCGTTTGCCAAATTTCTTGTTTTTATCAAACTTTCCGCCACGCTTTTCCTTGTTTTCATTTCTAGGTGTTTCAACAGCGTCTTCAACTACTTGTGGTTGTTGTTCAGCGGTTACTTTAACTTCTTCATTATTTTCCATAATTTCCTCCATTATAGCACCAACCCTGAACTTCTTGCACCGTCTGCGAGTTCTTTCACGCGACCGGTGTACAAATATCCGCCACGGTCGAAAACTACAGTTTTGATACCTTTTTCAATAGCGCGTTCAGCAATGATATTACCAATAACTTGTGCTTGTTCTTTTTTTGTTTTTCCATTCAATTTGTCAGCGAGTGCTTTCTCAACAGTAGATGCACTAGCAAGAGTTACACCACGCGTATCGTCGATGATTTGCGCGTAGATGTGAGTAGTACTTCTATAAACGTTCAATCTAGGACGCTCAGCAGTGCCAGAAACCTTGTTTCTAACTCTAAAATGACGAAGCTTTCTCAACTGATTTTTGTTTTCTTTATTAATCATTATCTACTCCCTATTTCTTACCTGCAGTCTTACTGCCTTCTTTCTTAATCACAACTTCATCTGCATAGCGGATGCCGTACAAGTGATAAGGTTCAACTCTCTTGATGTCGCGAATTTTCGCTGCGAATTGACCGACTTTTTCTTTGTCTATCCCTTTTACTTCAACTTCAGTAATTGTTGGGCAACTTGTTGTTACGCCGTCAGCGTCAAGCACTTCTTTAGGTTTTGAGAACCCAAGTTCGAGAACCAATTTGTCCCCTTGTTTTTGCGCTTTGAAACCTACGCCGTTTACGATAAGTTTCTTTGTGAAACCGTGTGTGACACCCTCAATCATATTGTTAAGCAAAGTTCTTGAAAGTCCGTGCAAAGCGCGTGCCTTTTTTGAATCATCGCAACGAATAACTTTGATTGTGTCGCCGTCTTTTTCAAATGAAATTTCTTTATTAAATTTTCTTTCCAATTGTCCCAGCTGGCCTTTTACAAGGACTACATTTCCATCCTTGAATTCAACCTGTGTGTTTGCTGGGATAGTAATTGGATGTCTACCGATTCTTGACATATTATTCTCCTCCCATTACCACACATAGGCAATAATTTCGCCACCAAGTTTGGCTTCTCTTGCCTGTTCATCTGTCATTAATCCTTTGCTAGTCGAAACTATTGCAATTCCAAGCCCATTGAGAACTTTAGGTAAATCTTCTACCCCTGCATATACACGCAAACCGGGTTTGGAGATTCTCTTAAGTCCGCCAATAACGCTGTGTTTTTTGTCGCTATACTTTAATTCGATAACGATTTCGGGCTTTCCATTGTTTTCTTCAACTTTATAACCATTGATGAAACCTTCAGCCACTAAAATGTCCGCTATGCTCTTTTT
>CAVDPO010000211.1:0-1277 GCA_963610855.1 Segatella copri | reverse complement strand
GTTTCTGATTCTTGTGAGCATATCTGCTATTGGGTCATTAGTCGTCATTTCTCATTCTCCTCCTTACCAGCTTGCCTTTTTTACGCCCGGAATTTCGCCTTTATAAGCCAACTCACGGAAGCAAATTCTGCATATTCCATATTTTCTCAAAACTGCATGAGGACGCCCACAGATAGCGCAACGAGTATATTCTCTTGTCGAGAATTTTTGTTTTCTTTGTTGTTTTACAACCAACGCTTTTCTAGCCATTATTTCCTCCTACTTTTTGAAAGGCATACCAAGTGCTGTAAGCAATGCCTTTGCCTCTTCATTAGATTTTGCAGTTGTTACGAAACAAATATCAAGTCCCCTTACTTTTTCAATATTTTCATAACTGATTTCAGGGAATATTAATTGTTCTTTGACACCTAGGTTATAATTTCCTCTTCCGTCAAATGATTTTGTAGATACACCATCAAAGTCACGGACACGTGGAAGAACTATTGATACAAATCTGTCAAAAAATTCATACATATTTGTTCCACGCAAGGTAACCTTAGCGCCAACATTTTGTTTTTCTCTCAATTTGAAGTTTGAAATTGATTTTTTTGCTTTTGTAACAATAGGTTTTTGCCCAGAAATTAGCCCTAGTTCTTCAACTGTTTGGTTGAAAGACTTTGAGTTGTCTTTGACATCACCAAGTCCCATATTCAAAACAATTTTTTCGAGTTTTGGAACTTCATTAATGTTCTTATAGCCAAGTTCAGCCATAAGATTTTTTCTAACTTCGTTGATATATTTCTCTTGAAGTCTTGGCATTTCAGTTTTTGCCATTTTTTCCTCCTACGGGTTGATTCCTATTATTCTTGAGAACCTTCTTCTGCATTTACTGCATGAGCGTCAGTTTTTTCTGCTTTTGCTTTCGACTTTTCTTTCTTTGCAACCTTTTTTGCTTTTGCAACGTCTAGGTTGCCACCACATTTTTTACAAGTGCGAACTTTCTTGCCGTCAACGACTGCGTGAGCAACTCTTGTCGCTTTCCCGCACGCTGGGCAAAGAACCATCACGTTTGATGCTTCGATAGGTGCTTCTTCCTTAAAAATTCCGCCCTTTTCTTGTGCGCTCTTTGGCTTTTTAGCCTTTGTCACAATGTTTACTTTTTCAACAAGTACTCTATTATCCTTAGGGTAGGAAACCAAAATTTTTCCAGTCTTGCCTTTGTCTTTTCCGGCAATAACGAGCACATTGTCGCCTTTCTTAACGCTTAAATTTGCCATAATCTCCTCCCTTATAGTACC
>CAVDPO010000210.1:0-3512 GCA_963610855.1 Segatella copri | reverse complement strand
GTTTGGAACTCCTCCATGGCAGAAACAATGCCTTGGAGAAGATAAAAATAGTCTGGATTGAGCCTTATGAGATTAAGGAGAGAAGAGGCAAGATTAAAGAAGATTTCTTTTTTCCATTCAAGACACTTCTCTATCTCTTCCTTTTCATAATTTTTTCCACTGAGAGGTTTCTCATTAAAAAGTTCGACAACCCGCTTTATCCTAGAATCAATTTCTTCAAAAGGTAATGTATTGACTTTCTTTTTATTGTTCTCCGCAGCGGAAATATCCTTTATGGCATTGTTAGCGTATTGTTTGACATTACCAAAGGCTTCAAAAGCATTTTTTTTGACAAAACAAAAATGGGAATGAGAATAATACTCCTCAAGTTCTTTCTTGTATGATGGAGATGCGAACATGAGAGCCTTATTGAATTCCGGGCATTTCTTCAAATCAATAGTACGAATATTCTTGAGATTCTCCTCGTTTTTCAGTTTTAACCTAATCAAAAGCTGTGCTATATATGCCTTGGAAAACCTTGGATCTATATTCAACACCATATCTATTAAATCAGACGCCTTCTCATAATCTCCGTCTGATATGCAAAGGAACGTTCGATCAATCAAAGAATCGATAGACGGCCCTCCTGGAGATGATGATGAAGCCCCTCGCACATGTTCGCTTTCTCCTACATTGCCAATTATTTTTTTTATTCCACGCACAAGATCCTGACTTGCCCCTATTTTTGAAAGATCAATAGCTTGCAAGTGCGAGAACTCTTCAGGCAATTCGTATGGATCCATCCATTTATATGCAGGGATCAAAGTCTTCCTTTCTCCGTTGCGTATAAGATTTAAAAACCTAGACCATTCATTACGAACCCAAGGGGCATTGAAATTCTCACTTTTTGTCCCATATACAACCATTGCTTTTGAACTATTCAAAGCTGCAAAAATATACGGCTCATACTCTGTCCCCAGCTTGTCTTCCAACGTCACTCTACTAAAAAAAACTTTCATCCCTTCCTTTGTAAGAACATTATATAATTCAAGAGCATCGACGCTATCCTCGGTCCTATTCCCATTTGAATCGGTCTCTTTATAGCAAATGAAAACATCAAAAGGTCGTTCTTTCCTCGAAATATCAAGGATTTTTTTCTGAATTGAGTTTATAGTCCTCGCTTCCGCCTCATAGAGTGCTTTCTGCCGAGAGTCCGCATATTTCAATGCAAGTTTATAGTTTTCATCATCAAAGATGGATGTGTACTGCGCCCTGTTTACTGTGGGGATTCTCCGATGGGAAAGAAAATCCTCCACATAGGTTATTCCATAACGGCAGAGGACAAGAGACCAATATGACTCACTGTCCTCCGGGTTTTCATTTAGAATCATTTCATATATTCCGGCGGCCTTATCAAATTCACTGCCACGCCTAAAATGATTCGCCCTATCGTATAGATTCGATGATTTATCATCAGTCAGTTTAGGTAGTGTTTGTTCGGTTCCACAATACTCACAGACACAAGTTGTAGCTCCTTTTTCGAAACTCAACGCCCCTCCACATATTTTACACTTAAAAGCTATTGTCATATATCCCTTCCTTTTTCCCAGACAATTTCTAAAGTTCAACCCACATTACGGGTCGTACTCCAACCAAATCATTTTCATTTACTTCATTTGCATTTACAAATTGCACAAGTTTTCCGTCATAGCGTACAGAACATGCATAACACCAGTAGAATCCTGGAGTTCTAAGCCACCATTCACAAGTATCTCCATCGGGGAAACAAGCTATTCTTTCTTCTTCAGTTCCAAAGTAGTCAACAACTTCTCTGCGACTCAATAGAAATACCTTGTCTTCGGTATTCCGCCCCAGTCTCCAATACCAAAAATCTTCATTGTTCTTCACTTTTACCTCGACAATCTTACTTTTCTCATTATCCGAGAAATAAGAGTCAAAAAAAGTTGAATTGAGCCACCTTCTAAGAGAACAGTTCTCCCAAGTTACATTGGATAAGGTCTCGTTATATGCCCTCTCCTCTTTAAGGACATATTTACTAATGACAAAAGCTCTAGAGCCATCCACTTCAAGGATTTGCCATGTCAAAGGAGATCCGTCACTATCGTACCCCATCTGAAAAGTATCGCCTACGTTATAAGCGAAACAAAAAGAAACCGACAACAAAATAATTACAAAAAGAAATATCCTTTTCATTCTTCACACCCCTTTCCAAAGAGAACGGCATTGTCTCTCTTTTCTATTGCAACAATGGCTTCATTGTTTTTCTCTCTTGCACTTACAAAGTCCCCCTTTTCCAGAAAAGATGCACATCCAATCAGAATATCTTTTATTTCATGGTTTAATTCCTCTATCTTATCATTGGAAACAGGGTCAGAATACCTAAGTTTTTCCGCCGTTTTTTCAAAGTCCCGCTTTGCTTCTATGTTGTCACATTGAAGGGCAATGTTATTGGCGAGAAATCGCAACTCCTTTATTGAGGCGGTTTGGCTCTTTACTCTCCTGCGACTTGCATCGACAGCCTCTTTTGCACCGAAACAAGAAACGACAAAAAGGGCATGTATCATAAGCAGTACAAACTGAATGAAAAAAACAACAAGCCCTCCACATTTGTCACAAATAAAAAGAACAATGAAAAAGAATATGGTTTCTGTAGCGAGATAAAGAACACAGTGAAATAAGATTGGATAGCCAAATATCCAGTCTTTGAGAGAACGCTCTTTTTTACCCAAAATCAAACCACACACAAGAAACGATACGAGCGAGAGTTGAAGGAATAACCAAGAAAAGCAAAGAGCAGAAGACCATCCCCCACCTCCTATAAAAAACAGAACACTTAAGAAAATCAAAATCAGTAACACGAAAACAACAAAAAACCTCTCCATTATTTTCATTTTTTCTCCTACTCGCTTTTTCTTTCTCTTCCACAAGAAGGGCAGAATCTACTATCTCCGCTGTTTATTGCGCCACATTCACATTTCCATTCTTTTTTTCTAGGTGTACCACACTCTGAGCAGAAATTGCCATTGTTTTCAGTATAGCCACAAACTGGGCAAATCCATTTTTCTTGACCATTATTTCTAGGTTTGCCACACGAAGAGCAGAATTTTCCAGTATTTTTCTTCCCACAGGTGCAAATCCAACCGTCTTCCTCATTCATTGAATCAACAATATTGTCGAATTTCTTAAATAGTCCTCCAGCCATTCGCAACCCAACCATGGCCCCCACAACGTCATTTGCTGGAGAGTGTTTTCCCACAATGGCATCACTGGTCGTTTTCCCCAAATTTTCCGCAAAGGCCTTGTTTATATCGTGACTAAAGAGATCTTTTTGACTATATCCCTTGGCATGCATTACATTGGCTTCCGCAAATCCCTTGGACTCTATTTCATAGGCGTCCGAAGAAGCCCTTATTTTTTTCTTCTCAGCTTCAGCATTTTCTTCCAATAACTCCCTGTTAAGTGTTTTGGTTCGTATTTCAGTTTCGACCATCTCGTCCTGAACGTCCAAATAG
>CAVDPO010000209.1:0-3570 GCA_963610855.1 Segatella copri | reverse complement strand
TAAGAGTTCCATTTTCAATTGCCTCATCAATAGTTTCAGTGAAAGTGTCGATAATCATTTCACGAACTTCTTCCCAGTCAAGTCCGCCCTTACCACACCCAATCAGAGGCATACCAAGATATTCTACTTCTTCATTAATACAACACTGAGCCATGTCTTTAATACAAGAGATAAGATTTTCCATAGTAATCTTAGCATACTTCTTTTCAGAGGTTAAAAGAATAAACAGATTACCCATCCAAACAGCTTCTCCACAGTGGGCAAAATGGTAATCGCTCCAAAGCTTTTTGGTAAAGTGATAATAATCATCGAGTCTACGAGCAGTTTCACTGCCAAGAGAAAAGTCAGCGGGAATACCGTAGCAAATGTTGTAATAAGTGGGAAGACTAAGCAAATCTTCCTCAACTTCTTCATATTCAACACAGGTTTGGAGACTAATCTCATCCTCGTCTTCACTGTAGACAAGTTCTCCATTTTGTACAACAAGAGGACACCCGCAATCGGGGCAATACATTTCCTTGGGCTTAATAGTAGAAACGTAACCAGAGGTGGCAACAATCTTACCCTCATCATCAGCCTGAGCTGTAGAAGTAACAAGATATTCTTTGTCCTGAGTAGAAGTTGCCTTTGTTTCAACGAACTTGTAATTACGACCAAAAATGCTAGCCATTTAAAATACTCCTTTTATAATTAATTTAATTTCCGCTTAAGGTTTTATCTATTTCTTTTGGACATGGTTGTGTCCAATTTATAATTTGATGTCCATCATAAGAACAAATAAGAGGCTTCTTTTCTTTCCTTACTTTTAACCCCTCTTCATTGTATACCCAATCTACAACTCCATCCATATAGGGGAAATAAGGACAATTGGGAGTACACCCTTTACATTCAGTCTTAGCCATCAAAATTATCCTTTCTTAAAATCAAGCTCAGTTTTCTTTATGACATCTTTGTCTGGAAGAAAAAAAGAGTCAGAAGCGCCTTTGGGAATAAGTTCCTTAGTAGTTTCTTTTACAAGATACAAACCTTCTTTTGCACGGGTAGAAGCAATATAGCTCAAGTTTTTCTCTTGAGCATTTTGTTCCTTACTGTTCCTAAAATCATAACAAATCTTCGCTTCGTTTAGAACAAAAACATTTTGGGCTTCAAGTCCTTTTGCCTTATGAATACTACTAAGCCTAACACAATTTGGAGAAGGTGTTGTATTTAATAAGTTATCAACAAAAGAAGAAAATCTTGAGATAGGTTCATTCTTTGGATGGTTTTTAAGATATCCTTTTAAAATCTCTAAAAGAAAGTTTATATTGTCAATTTTAACTGCTGTAACCGCAACCTCTTTCATTCTTTCTTCTTCGCTTTCACCGTTTTGAGAAGAATTGTTTTTACTAATCATTTCAATTAGTTTTTTATTGTAAGATTGCATTGTTTTTTCAAGTTGCTTGTGTAAATCCATAGTAAAAGAAATTTTAGGAGAAGCAATAATCTTTTTAATTGCTCCAACCATTTCTTTATCCTCGATATAAATTGGTATTCCATTTTTAGCTAAATCAAGAACAACTTCTGCAACCCACTTATTTTTGCGGCTCACAACCATATCGCCAGCTTTGACATACTTTGAGATATCTTCTTTATCTATTGTTTTAACAAAACCGTCTGGCGCTCCGTCACGAGGAAGAATTGGAATACCAAAATCTTTATTAACTCGTCTTAAGTGGGACCTCGCACACCTGTAGCATACGGGTAAATCAAAAGTTTCCACAGGAGCAAATATTTTTGGAATTTGATTAAACGCTTGTGCGTTTGCCCCGTTAAAACTATAAATACTGTTATGAGTAGCAATACCATCCGCCACATAAGTATGGTAAACAGATGTCGTTATTCCATAAACGGGGAAAAACCCATAGCTGTGTTCTACTTTAGTAATCGGGGAATATATTCCCATATAACGACCCCAGTTTTCATTTTTTCTCAGTTTTAAATTTTCTTCTCCATTAAACACTAAAGCATCCATATAATCGGGGATAATATTACAAGCTTGAGTAATAAAACAATGGTCTCTTGCGGTGTGAGAATTAAGGTTTTCTCTTGTCCATAAAGGGTAATTTATGTCTCTCCCAAATTCATTTAACAAAGCCACCGCATGAGAACGAATGTCTCCTGTAGCAGAATATATTTTCTCAATATCCTTTTCATTATAAGATATTTTGTCTAATTGAAAAATAATTTGTGGAATTTGATATTTTAAAGAATAAGTTTGTTCTGCTACCCAAGCATCTTTTTGAGTATCATAAATATTAAGAATCCAACACCTATCAAATCCTTCTGCCCTTGCACGATTTTTTATCCCCAGCGATGTTTGGGAGGCATAAGTATGAACTATTCCAATCCTAAATACCCCGTCATATCTTTCCATTAAATAAAGACAAACAGAATTTTCGGTCTTTTCTCTATTAAATTTTACCAAGCAGTTGTGATTAGTAGTATAAGAAGATTTTTTTCCATCTTCCGTTTCAATTGTAATTAAATGGTCGGTAAAAAATCTTTGTTTGTCAATAATTTCGTAAAATACTTTGGGATTTCCTTTTGAATTGACCCCTTTAAATTCTCCAGCGCTTGCTTGTGGGGCTGGTCTAAAACTGTTGTCTATTCGCAATCCTGTGGGACCCCTACCATATCTTTCAGAAACCATAAAATCCCCTCGGCTAGTTGCATATTCGATTATTCTATCGCCATACTCCAAATCTTCAATATTTTTTGTCCGCCCATCTATTAAAGAAATTTTAGTCCCTGCTGGTTGACATTGGTGATAATCCCCAATAAAAATATATCTTCCCTTGGGTCTTTTAATGAACTTCAAAAAGTGCAATTGAAGATTACTAAAGTCTTGGCACTCGTCGCAATAAATGTTTGTATATAATGCCCAATAAGGGACTTCCCACTCGCCATTTTTCAGTTTATTATAAGTAATCCAAAGCATATCACCGAAATCAATTATCCCTTGAGTTTCAAACAACTGATTGCTTTTTGTTTCCAGAATTTTTAGAGTGGAAGTGATTTCATTTATGTTAGGAGCTTGATAATTTTCTTCCCCGTAATATGTGAAAATATTATGGTCTTTAATTAAATGAGAAACATCATCATTGGAAGCCATATTTGTCAAAGTCGCTCTGCACAATCCGTACAAATTGACATAAGACTCTTTAAGGAAAATTCTTTTAGCATACTCAATGCGCCTACCATAGCGCTGAGTAATTTCTTCATCAAGAATTTTATGTGGCTTGTAATTATCTAAGGTTGCAACTTGCGTAAAAAATTTTGTTCCAAAGCCAGTTGGTTTTGTTCCTTTTTCTTTCTCTTTATTTTTTTGGTCTATGTTATAAGTCATTATAGAATAGCCTAAAGAGTGCATAGTCATAACCTTGGTTTTCGGGTTTTTAATCTTTTTCTTGAATTCTTCTACGACACTCGTGTTAAAAGCAATGTAGATATCAGACGTTGTAGAATGTTCTGTAAGCATACAAGCGGTTGAACTTTTACCCGACCCAGCAAGAGCATTTACAAGTATATTAC
>CAVDPO010000208.1:0-3596 GCA_963610855.1 Segatella copri | reverse complement strand
GCTTTGATAGTGAACACCAATCGTTTATGGAAAATTTGGCAATCGTTAAAAGGTACATCTTCCTTTGATTCAAAATTTCGTAATTGATGCAGTTGGTGGTGTAATTTTCAACAAATTGGAATACTTCCATCTATTCTTTAAACAAAAAAGTACAGTTATAACACCTCCATGAGTTACAAGAAGAATGTTCTTCCCTTGGTATTGGGTAACTAGCTTTTCAAAAGCGTCTTTAACCCTGAAAAAGAATTCACTAGGAGATTCTCCATTAGGGTATTTTTCATCCATTTTTAAGTTTGAGAAAATAAAATGAGAATAGTTTTTAAGAAATTCTTCTTTTTTCATATTTCTCAAATCACCATTGTTTGTTTCTCTAAAACCTGCATCGAAAATTACTGGAAGTCCTGTTACCTCAGATATAATTTCTGCAGTCTCTTTTGCCCTTGGGAGGTCGCTTGAAATAATAAAATCATAATTTTGAGGTACGGATTCACACATTTTTGTTACATCTTTTATTCCTTTATCTGTTAGATGGTTGTCTGACCAGCCTCCCACCCTATCATCTTCATCTTGACCATGTCTAATTAAACAAAGATTCATATTGCCAATATTAAAGGTTTTATCAAAACAAATTGTTGAGATTACTTTTTCCAGAGATTCAAGACAATCTTCAAATGAAGTTCCAAGACAAAAAGAATTTTTCTTAGAGTAATTTGTAAATAGCTCATGCATTCTATCTGAATGCTTCAAAAAGTCCACTTCTTCAGCTAAAGACTTTGCAGAGAGTTCAGTTTTTCGGCAATAAAATGTATTTATGACTGCTGCATTAAATAATTCTTTATTGTAACATTCGTTACGTGTGAGCAAACTGATATCAAAAAGGTCCTTGATTCTAGAATTCTTTTTTCCTTTGCTCACGAGAGTTTCAAGTTTTTCAGCTAGGATTGTTTCAATATTGTACGATTGAAGTTGGAATGTAAATGTTTCATCTGTTCTTGAAACAAATTTTTGTAAAACAGGTCTTGGAGTAACGACATCATCTTTAGCAATATCAACACTAAAAATCTTCCTTATATTTGAATACTGACCTTTAAGCCTTATTCTTTTGCCTCCATATTTTGTTTCCGTTGCTATGTCATCTATATCGATAACCTCATATGAAACACCATCATCGGTATTTTGGATGCAAATAGAATGAAAATAAGATAGTAGAATATCATTTGAAAGTTCACCATTATATTTCAAGTCTACATCCATTGTTGTTCTTTGAGATATCCCCATAATGTATTCAAGAAGAAACCCTCCTTTAAATACAAACCTATCCCAATAGGGACTTTTGGAAAGTCTTAGCAGAAAATGCTCAAAGAAGAAGGCGTCCCACAGGATTTGAGGCTTAATTCCTTCCTCTTTTGCAAATTTATCAATTTTTGCTTTTGTTTTAGCTATTTCCATCCAACAACCTCAAAAACATCGTGGACCCTATCGTAAACCTTGAGTTTTTTAGCGTATGCATATAGTTTGTCATAGTCAATGTTTTTTGAATACTGATTTATAGCAAACATTTTATCTTCGTATTCAATATCTTCATAGACAAAAATGTCACAGATACATCGCTCTGTATCATAACAAGGAACTTCGTTTCCATAAGGAGTCTTTACTTGTTGTATTCCAAGCTTATAGTTGGATGTTCTTGTTGTATGACACACAAGTTCCGTATTAGACGGAATTCTTGAAGAATGAGGAAAAGTTGCTTCAAACCCTTGAAATTGTCTATTTGAGAGTCCCTGCAAATACAAAGCAGTTGAATGAGAAAATACCAGTTTAGAATACATTTTTGAAAAAATATAAAACGGGTCTTCTATTTGATCTGCTAGTAGGTATATTCCTCTACTAACTTTTTTGAACACTCCTTTTCTTTCATGTCTTATCAGAGTAATAGAAGGAATTCCTTTTCTTTTAAGATCCTTGTAAAAGAGGTATCCATTGTTTTTCTTTGCAATATCTATTAGGTCTTGTTTCTTCATTGTTTGTTACTTTTACACAACCAATATACAATATTGGTTGCACAAATACAATAAAAACACAAAATAATGGTTTTTCAAACTTTTGTCATCAACACTACTACCAGGCAATACCTTTTTCAAACTTTTTTGGAGTTTTTATGTATCCGATGAAAGAAGCATGCAGAATGACGAATATGAGCTATGAGAACTTGAAATTCTATTGCAATGAAGGATTAGTTCCTAATGTCAAAAGAGACAAGAATAACTACAGAGTCTTCAGCGATAACGATATCAAATGGATACAGAGCCTGGGCTGCCTCAAGCGATGTGGAATGACGATAGCCGAGATGAAAGAATATCTTGAACTGTGTCGCATAGGAGAAGCTTCCATCCCCGAAAGAAAGGTGATTCTAGCAAAGAAAAGGGAGGCTCTTCGTGCGGAAAAGAAAGCAATTGAGGACTCCCTTGCATTCATCGACTGGAAGGAAAACTTCTACAACGACGTGCTTTCGGGCAAGACCAAATATTACAGCAATCTTGTTTCAGAATAAAGGTTCCTTTAGTCTCATTTGCATGTGTTCACATTTTTGACATCAATACTACCGTCTCAGTTTGAATTTTTCAAATAATCATCCATAATGGTCAACATTTCCTTAGGCGTTACAATGAACGGTTTTATTGGGAAATGTTTCTGGTTGCCAGTAACTAGATAAGCATCATCTGTCTTTCTCTTTTCCATAACGACTTCATAGAAAGGAAGATCCTTCATATCTGGAAGGATTTCTCCTGTCTCTGAAGGCTCTAGCATGAGTCCAAAGTTTGAGATGAATGAAAGAAGAGTTTCTATCAATGTGCTTTCGAATTTGAATTTCTTTCTGCAAAGTACCTCGCGGTATTCACTAATCGTGTCAGCACTGAAAAGCGGTATCAATTCTCCTCTAATCATTCTGTCTACAAGAAGTACAGTAGCAGTATCTGAGTGCTTTGACAGCAAGGCAGAAACAAGGACATTGGTGTCAATTACAGCATAGAGAGCCATTAAATATCCACCTTGCCATTACGGACTTTTGATATCTCCGCGTTGATTTCTTCGAGTGACATACCTTCTGGGAAATTCTTAGATGATGCTTCACGCAGTGCATAGAAAGCATTGAAAGCTTTTTCCCTTGAGATATCCCGTTCAGATGATGTGATTTCAAAAGGAATGCGACGTTCTCTGACAACAGCTTTTGCAAAGACATTTATTGCTGTGGACATGTTCATGCCAAAGTCACTACAGAGTGTTTCAAATTCCATTTTCAATGAGTCGTCCATACGGACGCTGAATGTTGCCTGGGACATATCGTCACCTCCTACACCAATAATATAACACAAAAAGTGTGATTTGTTAATATTTTGCACTCAACAGGTGCAAAAAGGAGAAAAAAGGGAAACTACATGTGTAAAAACATTGTTTTAGGGTGTGTTCATACCCTCGACATTAAAACTACTGTCTCAACGTGGCTTGAGACGTCAGTATGTACGTCAAGCCTATATTTAGCACTTTTTAACGATAGCTTTGATAGTGAACACCAATCGTTTATGGAAAATTTGGCA
>CAVDPO010000207.1:0-3639 GCA_963610855.1 Segatella copri | reverse complement strand
GTCTTTAACTCAAACAAAAAGGGGCTGTAACAAAAGTCAGGTTTTACTGACAGAGCGTTACAGCTCTTTTTTTCTAGTTCGATGCTTTCTGTGATAGTCATATACAATCTGTTCATTGACAGGTTTGAGTTGCTTCTTTTGGACTCTGTTTGCCAATCTCTTTGCTGATGGTTTTTTGAATTTTTCTGGAACCATTTCTGATGGCGCAGTCCAATATCTTACTTTTAATCCTTTTTCACAATATCTCAGGAATTTTCTAATGTTGTAGCCCAAGGCTGTAAGCATAACTTCAACCTTAACTTGAGCCATTCCAATTCTTCTACATCTGTCATAAAGCATGTTGCTTTTAATATTTGCAAATCCTCCTTCTGATTGGCAACTTCGATTGACTCTCATTTCAATACCTTTAACAGAGAGTAAAAGGTCACGTGCCTTTTGCTTGAGTTTTTGATAGTTTGGATTGATTTCAAAGACTTTAGATTCTCCTTCATGTTCTTTCATAAAGCGTCTACAGTAGGGCATGAAGAGGCAACCACTACAATTTTCAACGAGGTAGAAGAAGGAATCTTTTAGCTTATGGTGACGTCCTTCAAGTGTGGTAATTGTTCCTTTTCTTCCTCCTAGACAAGTGATTGTTCCATCCTCTTCCAATTCGTACATAGAAGGTCTTCTCCCACTGCATTCTCCCTCCCATGCTTGATACTTAACATAGCCTTCAATATTGTGTTTTTCACAATAGCTGTAGTTTTCTAAACATCCATACCCAGAGTCTGCACAAATTCGTTTAGGCCTTAAACCGTACATTTCATGAAACTTCTCAATAGCGGGAATAAAAGTGTAAATATCTGTTCTGTCTTGAGATAGATAGTATGATGCAATGAGACCAGAAGACATGATAAGTTGAGTTTGATATGCAGGATGTAAGTTACTTCCAAGTCCACTGTAGTAGTCTCTTTTTAAACACATTGCTGTAGCATCATAGTCTGTTTTGTAGTAAGAGTTTCTGTTTGGGCCACAAATTCTTTCCTTGTCTTCATACTCTAAACTCTTTTCCAGATAAGCCGTTAGGTTTTCAATCATTTTCTTGTAAACTTTTCTTTCTTGATTCTCTTGATCCTTTGTTTCTAATATTGAAGTCGCTTCTGAAATCTTTTGTGCTATTAGAGAAGATGAAACAAATCCCTTCAAAGGCACGCCTCTTCCAAGTTCCATCTTATGCAATAAATTTCTTACTTTTTCACTAAGTCGTTCATGCATGGTTGTAGGCTTCCAAACAAATTTGTACTTATTTGCATCCGCTTCTATCTTGGTTCCGTCAATGAAGCAATCAGAAAGATCTAAGTTAAAATGCTTGAAAATCGCTGATGTTATTAAAGAAAAAATCTGTTCTTGATTTTGCTTAATGACCTTATTTATGAAACGACCAAATGCCATGTGTGACGGACTTTTGCCTTCCATAATGTACATAAACCTAATGTCATACTTGCAGCTCGTTTCAAGATCCCTTAGAGTCATTGATTTCATTGCAAATCCATACAAAATGGTCGCAAACAGCCTAAGTGAATCATATTCTGGTCGTCCATAATCATTGTCTTTCTCGTAGCTTCGTAGAATTGAAGAAACGCCAGAATTACTTAACAAACTGAGAAATTTATCAATTTTTTCAGTTTGCTCCACTGATAAGGTGTAGTCATAGAACAAAACACCTTGTTTTGTGTTAAAATCTTCCATGGAGAATGTCCTTTTGCATTAACATTCTACCATGTACGCCCCGGGTTCGAGTCCCTGGGCGTCTTTTTTTGATAAAAAAAGCTGTAACGCTCTGTCAGTAAAACCTGACTTTTGTTGTAGCCCCCTTTTTTGCTCTGTTCAAATCAATTGCATAACCAAAAAATAATGAAAATAACATTATTTAGGCATTTTCATTAAAAAAAGTAATGAAAACGAGGAATTTTCAGCTTTTTCATTAAAAACTATCTGCTTGCCTATTTCTTCTAGGTAAACATTCTGATTCAGAATGCTCCATTACTTGCACAGTGTTTTATTTTTCAAAAGAGCTGAAACTCTTGATAGATCGAGAAGATGATTAATTTAATATTTGAATAAAAAGAAAAGGCTGTAACCCTTTAGTCAGAAAACCTGACTTTTGTTACAGCCCCTTTCGTCGTTTATAGAGGGAGGTGTCAATGGGGAGGCGAACTTGTGCACTAAGTTAAATGTTAGTCGTGCTACAGTCACAAGAAATTTATCTGCTCTCAAAAAAACTTCAAAAAATTAAGCGACAAGGCTCAGACAAGAGTGGTACTTGGGCTGTTATAGACAAATAAATCCACTTCTCTTCCATTTGAAGATATCAATTCAAACTCAAGATGTTCATTACTACAGAAATCATTATTGCTTTTTCTTCTGGTTTAGATTCTGCAATCAAAAGTGTTATAGCCACCAAGGTTCCGTTGCTGATAGTTCGTTTACCATCGGCCTTTTTTAGAATTCCATTTTTCTGAAGGAATGTCAAAAACAAAGTGGCTGCGATTCGCTTGCACCCATCTTGAAATGGATGGTCCTTTACGAGCAAATACAGAAGATTTGCTGCCTTTTCTTCAAGAGTGGGATAAACATCTTCTCCATATACTTTTTGGTGAACCGCTGCAAGAATTGCATCAAGCTTTCCTTCTTCTTTTTCAACACCAAACAACGTAGATGAATTTCCAAATTTCATAGAAGAAATAATCTCGTTGCATTCTGCTATTGTTAGAGCAATATCGTTTTTATTTCCATTTGGCTTTGCAATACATTGGTGGTCATAGTCATCTAGAAGATTAAGTGCACTAGTGTAAAGATTGACTGCTTGCATCATTTCATCAATATCAATCTCTGACATGTGTGCAATTATTCTTGTTTCTATTTCTACTGTTTTATTAAGAACCTCAAGACGTTTCTGATTTATGGCATAGCCTTGCAACATATAATTTTTTAAAACAGTGCTAGCCCATTTTCTGAAAATTTGACCTCTTCGTGAGTTCACACGGTATCCAACTGCTAGAATTACATCTAAATTATAGTACTTACTTGGTCTATGGTTGGTACTTTTGTCGAAAAATTCGACAGAAGTCTTTTCATCCAATTCTCCATTCTTAAATAAGTTACCTATATGATAGGCTATAGAAGACCTTGCTGTATCAAACAGAAGACTAATTTGTTCTTGTGTCAGCCATACAGTATCTTCTGATGGACTAACATTGACTTCAAGTTCTAAATTGTTGTCTACAAACTTTACAAGTTCATGATAAGTTTCTTTGTTTGAAATTAGTGCATCATCTTCTATCACCATGACAGCAATACTATCATTTATGTTTTCTTTAGCCAAGAATTAACCCATTTATCTCGCTTTAGTTTGATATATTGGATTGGTACATATAGTTTTGCACGCACCTAAAAAGCCTTAAAGTCTTTTCAGAATTTCAGCAACTTGCTTATTATCATCAATCTGGCTTATTTCAAAAGCTTTCTTGCCTGCATCCTTGATTGATGCTCCAACGTGATAGAGGGTTTTCTTGTCAAGTATCATAAACCTATCGTGAAACTCTGTTGTATAGCTCACAGTAAGACCTGCGTATTGTTTATTAAAGTCTGCAATCT
>CAVDPO010000206.1:0-3760 GCA_963610855.1 Segatella copri | reverse complement strand
CCATGAAAAAATATTTATACGCCATTGTCATTCAATTGGGTTCCAATAGTTTATCAGTGGAAGTTGTTTCTTTCAACTATTAGTCGCAAAAATACTTGTTTTTAACACTTAAAGTTACAGTGTCTAACAAAATTTTCTCTTTCCGTTCAAATCTTTACAAAAATTTCTTATACACCAAGGTAAATTAACAAGAACACAACGGAAATTACAACAAATCCCAATCCAGCAATAAGGAATTCTATAACAGAACTCTTTCTTGCATGTTTTCTATCTTTATATTCACTGTAACTCTCTTTATGCTCTTCGTAATCTCTTTTCCTCAAGCTAAAAAGTTTACTAAAAGAATACCCTATTCCGTCAGACACCCCGTGATCAGAAGCCCACACAAGCCCAGCAGCAACTAACATTAAAGATCCTCCAAGAAAGAAGGAGTCACTTAAAATCATGGCCGTTTCTTTGATGGTTATTGAAGAAAACACGCCCTTAATGATAAGAACGGCTATTGTTATTGCTAAACTTACCCCAAGGCAAATTAAAAGTTTTGTTTTATTTATTTTGATTTGCATAAATAATTCCTCCTAAAGTCCTCCAACTTTGACAGACCCTCTGGTGTAACAGGCTTTATCCATCTTCCAGAAATCAGCTGAAGCATCATGAGAACATACCTAATAATTTCATCACAATAACACAAAGGAAACACAACCAAAATTGAAGCCTTGAACTTCAATCCTGCAAGGCAAACACATGGCAAAACCATGAGATACATAAATGAAATCTCAAGAACAGTACCAGTAAAAGAATCTCCAGAAGCCCTAAACGTATCATTCATGGCCCAGTTTCCCATTCTAATCACTGCAACAATTGTATATATCAATATTAAAGAAGAACATATATCAAAAGACTGTCCAGAAAGCCCCATAATCACAAAAGCATACGGCTTTAGAATATTTACTAGAATGGCCACAATCAGCACACTGAATTGACACAGCGGAATGAGCCTTTTTGCTCGCTCATACGCCAAAGAAAGTTCTCCACTTCCCACGCACTTTCCCACCAAAACCGATGATGCATTAGCAAAGCCCTGAAAAAATCCAATAATCAGGCCTTCAAAAGTTCTAAATACGGCAAGAGCTGCAATAGCTTGCTCGCTCTGTCTTCCAAGAACTACATTGATTACCATATTTCCAATGCCAATAAATACCTCACTGAAAATAATGGGAAGACTCTTTTTAAAAAAGAGAGACAAGTGATCCTTCTTCCAATTGAAGAATTCTTTGAACATAAAAAGGTATGGATATTTAACACAGGTGGCGAGGATAATAATGACAACAACATTAACAAAAGAAGCACAAACTGTGGCTAATGCTGCTCCTCTTACTCCTAGTGCAGGACATCCCAAATGTCCTCCAATGAGTACCCAATTTAAGAAGATATTGCTAAAAACACTGCATATTGCTGCAAATAAGGGTATTTTTACTCTCTCAGTTGCTCTTAACACGGTGCTCATTGCAACGGCAATTATTTGCAAAGGATAGGCAAAACCAATAATGGTGAGGTATTGTACCCCAATCTCTTGGATGACTAGTTTATCGGTATAGAGGCGCATGATAGTCCACGGGGAAAAGATTGCAACTCCTCCAAAAATAAAGCTAACTGTAAGCATACAGACTAAAGTGAGGCCAAAGCTGCGTGCAATGTTTTTGTGATCTTTGGCGCCCCAATATTGAGAAAAGAAAAGCAAGCCTCCGCCAACAAAGCCCCAGTAGCAGGCAATCATTAGTGTGGCGTATTGAGAGCAGAGCCCTACTGCACCAACAGAGTTCTCCCCCAATGGCGCTATCATGATGGTGTCTACCATTGTTCCTGTTGTGGTTAATAGGTTTTGAAGAGCTACAGGAATGGCAATTATGCCAACTTGTTTGATAAATTGTGGTAAGTTAACTTCAGCCTTCTTTAAACTAGCTTGGCCGATGTTTTGCGTTTTAGCCATGACTTAAAATATATCAAAAGCAATATATTTTGTCTTTATTGTTTCCCATGTGAGTTCTTCATTGTATAATTAAGTATGTTCAAACAGCAGGAGGTTTTTATATGAAACGCTGTTCAATTATTATTCATAGTGTCACCGGGAACTGCCTCACAATGGGAATGCATCTTAAAGAAGAACTTGAAAAAAGAAGTGTTGATGCTCGCTTGTACAGAGTGGAAGATGATGATTTACATATTCTTGCTAACGAAAATGAAGCAGTAAACAACTGCTATGAAGATATTATGGAGCTCCCCATTGCTACCGCTGAAAAGCTTGTCAAAAGTGATATGATTATACTTGGATGCCCTTCTGTTTTTGGCAATGTCACAGCAGAAATGAAAACATTCATTGATGGAACAATTCAAATGTGTAAAGACAAGGTCCTTGCAGATAAGTTTTTTGCTTGCTTTACAACCTCAAGACAGTCTGTTTTTGAGGGCGCAAGAACTTTGGATACTCTTATTTATTGGTCACAAAATATGGGGATGCTTCATATTCCATTTGGAATTCATGAAGATCTTCCCCTTTGCAATCAACCAGTTCAAGGTGTTGTGCACTGCGAAGGAAAGGACGGCTTAATTTCACCAGCACAACAAATTGGAAATGAGATTGAAGCCTACGCAGAGGACCTTGCGTCTTATATTCAAGAGTAATTCTTTTCAGCAATAGAAACAAAAGCGTGAGCTCTGCGAGTAATTTCTTCCCAGTCTCCGGTAGCAATAATCTTTTTATCTGTAAGGCGCCCACTAATACCGGCGCCTTTTATGCCAAGCTTTAAAAATTCTGCAAAGTTTTCCTCTGTGATTCCCGCGGTAGCAATGATGTTAACATGACTAATAGGAGTCAAAATATCTTTAACATAATTAAGACCCAATGATGCTGTAGGAAATAATTTTACTAAATCTGCTCCAAGCTCATGTGCTTGCAAAATTTCTGTTGGCGTCATAGCTCCTGGGATAGAAATCATGCCCAATTTTTTGGTAAGAGTTATAACTTTGGCATTCGTATTAGGAGAAACAATATATTTAGCACCTGACTTGTAAGCTACTTGAACTTGTTCTTCTGTTAAAACAGTACCGGCTCCTGCATAAAACTCACCTACAAAAAGACTATTAAGCAAAATAATAGCTTGCGCTGTTTTTTCTAAACAAAATGGGTCCGTTTGGTCAAAAGTAACTTCAATGAATCTGATTCCACCTTTATAAAGAGCTTTGGCAAGATTCTTCAAATCATCACCGTAAGTCCCTCTAACAATAGTGATAATCTTCTTTTCTAAAATCATATCTATTAAATGATGCATTACATTCCTTCTTTTAGCTTTTTGACAAAATATAAAATTGTGCTATCATTTACAATAGTAGGTTAAAACCCTTAAAAAGGATACAAAAAATGGAAATTACAAAAAAATTTGATGGAACTAAGCTTTGCGTCTCAGTTAATGGAAGATTAGATACAACAACGGCACCAAAACTTGAAAATGAAGTGGGAAGTAGCCTTGATGGCATTACAAGTCTTGTTTTTGATTTTAAGAATTTGGAGTATATCTCATCTGCTGGATTGAGAGTTCTTCTTGCAATGCAAAAGATAATGAATAAACAGGGCAAAATGAAAGTAATCAATGCAAATGAAACTGTCATTGAGATTTTTGAAGTCACTGGATTTATTGATATTTTAACAGTTGAGTAAAGTTTTTCTATTTCCTCTAACATTTTAAAGGGAGATGAATAGATA
>CAVDPO010000205.1:0-3872 GCA_963610855.1 Segatella copri | reverse complement strand
GTCTTGGATGGTTTGCAGACTTACTATGAAGAGGAAGTTCTCCCCAACTGGCGAGTTAACAAGACCAAGACCGAACCTATTGTTATTTATCACAAAGTCAAAAAACTTAAAAAAGACTTGTATTCAAAAATTAACGAAATCGAAAAACACAACGACTATTTAGACCACTGCGACTATGTGGAAGAGTGGATTATTAAGGATGGAAAAGTTGTCAACAACGACAACTAAGGAGTTTATTATGGCTAACAAAAAAGAAGAAGAATCAAAAAACACATCTGTTCTCGCCGTGCTTATGAAGCCGAGCGACCGACGGCAATTTAATGAGATTGCCAACAAAATGGGGACTAATGCCAGTAATTTAGCAAGGATTATCCTTTGCAATTGGATAGCAAAAAAGGGGGCAACTAATGACCTTAAAGCAGATTAGAGCCTATTTAGAGGGAATCAACAACAAGCAACTCGAAACGATAGCCGAAGCATATTGCGAGGGGGCTATTGAAGAGACCCACGGTAAAGAGGACTTAATTGACCTTATGACAGATGAGATTTTTCTAGGAATTTATAACTGGAAATTTTTAGAAGAGAGAATAAAGGAGTTTTCAAATGGTTAAAGAAGAAAAAACACAGGATAAAATTTTGAATATCTATCAAAAAATGGATATGGTGCGAGTGGAGGTTGGCTCTATTGCAAAAAACATTAAAGTTTCCACTTCATCCAGTGGTGGATATCAAGCAGTTAGCGAGAGCGATGTTTTAAAGGCAGTTAATGAAGCCGAGCATAAGTGGGGACTTCTCTCTTTCCAAGAGGCACTTGAAATTATAGAGAGTGAGAAGATTGAGAGAGTTTTGCGAGACCAGAAGACTTTACTGTTTAGAATTAGAGTCCGCTCGGTTGTCCGTGTTGTAAATATTGACAACCCATCCGAGTTTGTTTATTTTTACGGATTGGGTGATGGGCTTGACAGCCAAGACAAAGCAACTGGCAAAGCCAATACCTATGCTTTAAAGTATGCCCTAATGCGAGGTTATAAGATTCCAACTGGCGAAGACCCTGACTATTTTTCAAGTAAAGATATCAAAATTGAAGAACCCAAGAGCGAAAGGAAGATTTTAGAAAGTGGACTTGAAAAAGACTTGGAGACTGAAATGGTTGATTCCGTTTTAACCGACGATAACGATGTTTATTCCCAACTCGAAAAAGAAATAAACAAGTACGGCAAAGTGGAAGATGCCGTTAAAAAATGGGGTTTTGATAATTTGCGAGAAATGCCGATAGAAGTTGCCGAAGAAAAGCTTAAAAACGCCCGAAATTTTGCAAAAAATAAAAAGCCAAAAATTCTAAAGATAAAGCAAGAAGAGGTGACAGATGATTCAATTTGATGAGAAAAAACACTGGTATTTTGACACGGAAAGCCAAGTTTATTTAACGTCTGTAACAACAATTTTAAAGCATCAAAATCTCGCCCCCGATTACTCGTTTGTCGATGAAGAAATACTTGATAGGGCAATTGACAGAGGGAATTTTATCCACTCTCAAATTGAAAAGAGAATAAAGGCTGAAGAGATTGAAGATTGCCCTGAGGCAGATTCTGCCGTTGACTTGATTAAAAAGGAATATCCAAAATATAAAACCAAGACTTATAGCGAGTTGCCAGTCGTTAGTCGAAATCCAATATTTAACTATGCTGGAATTTTGGACTTGTTAATTTTAGATAGCAAGTGGCACGGAGTTTTGATTGACTTTAAGACAAACAAATCTTGGAACAGAATCTCGGAGCAATATGTAAGGTGGCAGATGTCGTTGTATGCTTATGCAGTTAAAGAACTTCCCAAAGTCTCGATTGACAAATTGGTTTTAATCCGTTGGAAAGGTGAAAAAGCCGAGATTGTAGAGTTTGAACCGATAGCAACAGAGAAGATTGAGGAAGTTTTGCGATGCGAAGCGAACGGCGAAAAGTACGATGGGACTAAATTAATCCCTATGGAAGATTCTTCAATAGTAATTTTTAACAAGATTATCGAAGCCCAAAAAGTTATTGACCAGTATAAAAAACAAGTTGAAGAATTTAAAAGCCAAATTTATGATTTTATGGTAAAAGAAGATATATGGAAAGGCACTAATGCTGGGTTAACGATTACAAGAACAAAAGACAGTGACCGAGTCACAATCGATTCCAAAATGCTAAAAGAGAAACATCCAGGGATTGCCGAAGAGTGTTCTAAAACGACCCACTGTAAAGGGTCGATAAAGATAGAAAGGACAGAAGAGTCCGAGGAGTTTTAATTATGCTAAATTCTATAAATTTACAAGGTAACTTAACAAAGGATGCCGAGACTAGAGAGTTAAAGGACGGAAAAAAGATCGCCCTCTTTTCGATTGCGAACCAGCATGACAAAGAGACCACTTATTTTTTCCCTTGTAAGTGTTTTAATGAAAAGATTTTCCCTTATCTTAAAAAGGGGACTCACATCATCGCCAGTGGGGAGTTGACTCAAAACAAGTGGACTGATGCCGACGGCAATAAAAAAGAAAGCATAGGAATCACGGTTTATAAAGTTGATTTTGTGCCGACCGGCAAAAAGGAAGAGCCAAAGAAAGAAGAAGCCGAAGAAGATGTTTGGTTCTAGTTTGTCTATTGACTTTTAAATAATTTTTTCATAAAATAAAAATACCTCATAAAATAGTATTGACGGGGCAATACGAATAAACAAGATAAGGCAGGAATTGTGTAGTACCAAGACCTGCCTTTTTTATTACTTTTTAGAGTGGTTCTGCTTTAGTGGACGATTCAAAATAAGGTTTCCTTAATGACTGAAAAAGAAAAAAACCAAGAATTAAACAAAAAACTTGAAATCTGTTATAAAGAATTGGCATTGGCAATAATTAAACGATATGAATACTGGCTAAACGAAAGAATAACAATCGAGAGTGAGTGGGAATTTAGAAAAGATAAGGAAGCCTTTAAAAACGACTATCCCAAACTATATTACAAAGTTAAAAAAATCTATATGGAAAATTCCACCTTAAAGGAATTTAAAAGTAAAAGAAAAAGGGGGCTAATTTAATTATAAACCCCATTTTAATGTGTTTATATTAATTTTTCCCAAAGTCTCGCCAAATTGCCCCTATTCGCTGTAAATAAGGGGTTTTCTTTTAAGCCTTGATTTCTCGGTTGTAACTTAAAGCATTATGCTCGATGTTGCCTAATTTGTCAGCCCAATATTCCCAAGGATAATTGTAATACTGGCTTAAATTTTTGTAAGTTTTGAAAAGATTAGAACACCCAGAGGGGATGCCGATTAAAAACAAATACAGCGGACCCAATATTAAAGATTGAATCTCGTGCCCCCACTCGTGCCTAAATGTTATGTTATCTCCCTTGTATGATTCCCTTAAAAAAATCCAATACCCAAGAGAGACCCCATAACAGGGGTTTTTATTGTCGACTTCGTAGTAGATTATCCCCTCCTCCGTTTTGGTTCTTTTGCAATGCCCTCTAAATTTTGAGTAGATAAAAACACCCAAGCCAATTAAGTTTTGCAAAGAACACCAAACAAAGAAGAAGGGACAGAACCACCACTTGATTCTATTGTAAGTTTTAATCTTCATTTATTTCTTCTGTCGCTATACTTTCAAGTTGGTAAAGATTGACAAGTCGAGTTGTAAAGTCATTAATTGACTTTTCTTGTCCTTCAAACTCTTTAACTTCGCTGGGGGCAATAGTCAAAGTCTTTATTTTGTCTTTGCTTTTTACTGTCAATTTCCCCAAACTCTTTCCTTTGTCTTCAAAGTCTTTATAAATATCTTTAACTTTTGTGTCTGTTGTCTTGTCTAAAAAAGTTATTGTAAGTTTAATATATTGCATAGTTTA
>CAVDPO010000204.1:0-3911 GCA_963610855.1 Segatella copri | reverse complement strand
GCACTGAGGACACTTTACAGGTGGTTCATCTCCCTCATGCACGTACCCACAAATTGGACATACCCATTTTTTCATTGTATTTTCCTCCGATGGTTCTAAGATAATTCAAGTATGACATGTTTTCTGTTGTAAGACAAACGTATTCGCGTCTTCCTGCCGCAAAGCTTCGCCTCCCCATTGACACATTGGGAAGTCGCCTTCAGCTTCCTTTTTTCCATGATTTATTTCCTTCTGTAAAAGGGTTTACTTGCCAATTTCATTGCCTTGACTGAACCCGATGTCACTTTTTGCAAAAAATGCTTCGATTATGACACAAAATGTACATACAGCCACACAAGTGCTGAAATATGTTACAATGTCCATTTTAACTGAACGAAAATGTTTCATAAATATTGCAGTACATAAAGTGCACTACTAAGGGACAAGTTTGTGGGGTATTCCAAGGAGGGGTGCACTGCCGTCACGGCAGAGCCACAGATGCTAAAGCATTGCTGTTATCATTTCTTTGCAAGTGCCTGCTCTATTAGGCTCATTAACTTTGCCTTTGTTGCCTTGCTTGTTATGGCTCCAAGAATAGGAGAGCCTACAATTTTGCCTTCTTTATCAAGAACATAGGTTGTGGGGTATGCATAAATGGTGGAAACAAGCTTTCCAGCTGGAGATGATTTTGACGAGAAAGTAATATTCATATAGCTTGCATTTTTTGCTTTAAGAATGGACTTGGCTTTTTCAATCATTTTTGTGTTGTTGTTAAGGGTATCTACATTAATACCAACAACCATCCCACCTTTTTGTCGCAATTCTTTATCAAGAGCATCCAAGTCTCCAAGCTCGGCAAGGCAGGGAGGGCAGGTTGAGAACCAAAAGTTTACAACAGTAACCTTTCCTAGAAAGATTGACTGGTCAACAGGATTTCCATTAAGGTCTGTTCCTTCAAACGAAGGGAACATATCTCCTTCTTTTGCACAGAGGATTGCTATGCTAACAAGTAAAATAACAAGTAACATGATTAATTTTTTTGCGTTCAATTTTGTGTTCATTTTTTTTCCTCCATTGAGGTTTTTGCACAAACCTCTTCAATTTTTTTGTTGAATTTATCCAAAGCAGAGCATGAGAACGATATTGCGCAAGTAGGACATGCTTTTATGCACTTGCCACAGCGTATGCACTCGCTATCATTCGCATTCTCTGTTACAACAACATCCATCTTGCACACTTGATCACACTTACCACATGAGATGCACCTATCCTTGTCAACGCTAAGCCTTACCAGCGATATTTTATTGAACAGGGAATAAAACGCACCAAGGGGGCATATCCACTTACAAAATGGTCTATAAACTAAGACCGATATTAAAATGACTGCCATTAAAATGGTCATTTTCCAACTGAACAAAAATCCTAAGGCTTCTCTGATTGTTGTGCTTACAATTGCAAGTGGAATAGCACCTTCTAAGACCCCAACAGGACATATATACTTACAAAAGAAAGGAATAGAAAGTCCAATTTCATCTACAACAAACATTGGAAGTATTACAACAAAGACAGCAAGAATTACATATTTTACATATGTGAGCTTTCGCATTTTCTTTGTTGAAATCTTTTTTGTTGGAACTTTATACAACAATTCTTGAAACCAACCAAAGGGACAAAGAAAGCCACAAACAGCTCTCGCAAGTATAATGCCAAAGAAGATTAGTGTTCCTGTAACATAATAGGAGAAGTTGTATTCAGGTGAGCCCACAACAGCTTGAAAGGCTCCAATAGGGCAGGCTCCAGTTGCAGCAGGACATGAATAGCAATTAAGACCCGGAACACAAAAGCTCTTGGTTTTACTTTGGTTAATTGTTCCTTTTGCAAAATTTAGAATATGTATGTTGGAAAGAAATGTGGCTAAAGCTCCAATTAAATATCTGTATTTAGAGAGTAAAAATGATAAGGTTTTGGTCTTTTTCTCTTTCATTATCCTATTCCAACGCATTCTAAGCACAGCTTTATTGCCTTGTTCAGAACAATAGCTACTTCTCCTCTTGTTATTCCAATGGCAATAAAGAGCAGGGCTATGAGGGTTAAAACTATCCTAAGGAAAATAACTTTCTTCATGGTTTTATTTCTTTATTCAAAAATGTATTTCAAATATCCATAGCCTTCTTTGTCCATATCGGCATAGGGGATGAAACGAATGGAGGCGCTGTTTATGCAGTATCGCACTCCATTGGGAGACTCGCTGTCCCCTTGAAAGACGTGTCCAAGATGGCTATCACCGGCGCGACTTCTGACTTCTGTGCGGACCATGCCGTGGCTTGTGTCCATGAGCTTAACAACAGATGGCTCTTCAATTGGAGATGAGAATGCAGGCCATCCGCAGGAGCTTTCAAACTTGTCCAAAGACGAAAATAGGGGCTCTCCTGTGACAATATCTACATAAATGCCTTTGTCAAATTTGTTCCAGTACTCGTTGACAAAGGGCCCTTCAGTTGCGTTGTTTTGGGTGACTTCATACTGTAGGGCGGTGAGGTTTTCTTTGATAAGTTCTTGTGCTGGCTTTAGATATTTGCCAGGGTCTATCTTGAGAGATGCAAGAAGTTGCATTTCCTCTCTTGGTATATGGCAATAGCCAAAGGGGTTTTTGACTAGATAATCTTGGTGGTACTCTTCTGCTGGATAGAAGTTCTTTAATGGCTCAACTTCAACAAAGAACTTCTTTGCCCTGCTTTTTTCTATGGTGACAATTCTGTCTACTATGGCTTTCTGCTGGTCATTGATGTAATAAATGCCTGTTTGGTATTGTTCACCTATATCGTTGCCTTGTCTGTTTCTAACTGTTGGGTCTATGACGTAAAAATAAGCAAATAGAATTGCGTCTAACGAGGTTTGCTTAGTGTCGTATGTGACTTTAACGGTTTCTTTGAAACCTGTTCCTCCTTTGATTATTGTTTTGTAGTTTGCATCTTCTGGTCTTTTGCCATTGGCATAACCACTTTGGGCGTCAATGACTCCATTTAGGCTTTGCATTAAGTGTTCAAGGCCCCAAAAACAGCCTCCGGCTAGGTAGATAACGTTCTCGCTATGTTCCATCTTGGGTTCCATTTTTTCGTCTGGCATGTTCAATTCCTCATTTGTTGGTGTGGTTTGTGTTTCTTCTGTTGTTTTCTCTGTTTTTCCTTGGGCTTGTACTTGGAAAATCATGCAAAACAAAAGCAAGAAGACTAATATTGTTTTACTTTTTCCCCTTAAAATCTGTACTACGTTGTGTGGATTCATTTTTTACCTCTTTGCGTTGTGCAGTGGCCACCTCAGACCAATCTTTACTCAGGATTTTGTTTTCTATTTCCTTGACGCTTATGTTCTCAAGGAATTTATACAATATCTTGTCCATTTCTTGCCCTAGAGAGTCCATGATGTCTCTCATGTGGGTAGAAATAAGACAGTTTTTATCGAATTCAGTGCTTTTCCATGTAGGTTTAGCAAAGGAAGAATTCAATGCACTTGCTATATCCTTAAGGGTTATAGTTCTTGGGTCTTTGCTTATTTTGTAACCTCCTAGCTTTCCCTCTTTTGTCTCAACAAAACCCTTGTTGCGCAATTGCGACAGGACTTTTCTAATTCTTGCAGGATTTGCGCATATGTTCTTTGCAAGTTGTTCACTTGAAACATAGTCTCCAACATGACCCAAATAAACTAAAGCGTGAACTGCAATTATAAAAATACCATCCATATAAACCCATCTTTTCAATAAAATGTAATTTCAAAAGTTACAGTTAATGGTATCAGACAAATATCTTCTTGTAAATAGGGATTTTGAAGAGGCAGTTATTTTTATTGAATAAAGAGAATAAACAATATAAGCTAAACCAAGCTATCCAAACGGAAGGCGGTTGGCTTTGCTCTTGCCAAATCTTAATTTAAGA
>CAVDPO010000203.1:3395-3923 GCA_963610855.1 Segatella copri | reverse complement strand
GCTTAATAGAGGGATTATCTGTTATAGGTTTTCTACAAGGAGAAACACGAAGAGAAAAGTTTCAAAAATGTTAAAAGAAAAAAGAGAGCTTGAAAATAAAATAAACACTCTGCTTTACGGAGAGAGCCCTCGCCGTTTAACTTGTTTAAGAAACAGAAAAAGAAATGCTAACCGACTTGTCAAGCTTGAAAGCATAGACAAAAAAAAGGCTATATAAGGAGAGAAAAATGGCAGAATATAGAGAGAGTTTAAGAGGGGGAGAGAGTAAGGACTACTATTTTCCCAACCTCATAGCGAGAATGAGGGAGAAAGGCTTAAAGGTGAGTGATGTTTCAAAGGCACTCGGTATGGACTACTACCAAACAAGCCGAAAACTGAACGGCATCGGACAATTTAAGCTTAAAGACATCGAGGTTTTAGTTAAGCTTTTAGATAGTCCGTTTGAGGAGCTATTCAAAAAAGCAGAGAATTAGTTTTTAATCTTTTTTATAAGGAGTTTAAGTATGGCGAAGAAAGAAAAAGAGACCC
>CAVDPO010000203.1:0-3385 GCA_963610855.1 Segatella copri | reverse complement strand
GAGTTAGAGAGAGAGGGCAAGGCAGAGAACAAGCCCCCAAGAGAGGAGCAGAAAGAAGAGGTGGCAAAAATGAACCTCTATCAAAAGCTTGACCTCGTGAGGGTGGAGATTGGCATTGTAAACAAGAACCTCTCGGTTATGAACCAGTATAAGGCTGTCGGCGAGACCGATGTCTTAAAGGCTGTAAACGAGGCAGAGCACAAGGCAAGACTTGTGTCTTTCCAAGAGGGGTTGGAAATTCTAAACTACGGACAGACTCAGACGGCGAACTACTTGCGAGTGAGGGTTAAGGTGAGGGTTGTAAACATAGACAACCCACAAGAGAGTGTGGTGTTTGAAGGCATAGGGGATGGCTATGACAAAGGCGACAAAGCCCCAGGAAAGGCGGTGACCTATGCTATGAAGTATGCACTTATGAGGGGGTATAAAATCCCCACTGGCGAAGACCCAGACTATTTTGCAAGCCCTAGCAAGCTGGCAGAAGAGCTAGCAAGCGAGGAAGAGGTCGCCCACTATACAGAGCTGATAGGAGGAGAGAAAAATGTCGCTTATGTTTGTAAAAAGTTAGGGGTGGGCTCTTTTGCAGAGCTTACAAAATCAAGAATACAAGCAAGAATTAAAGCAAGAGAGGAGGCTATTGCAGAGGAGCAGAGAAAGAGAACTGAGAAAGAGTTAGAAGACGGAGAGGAGGGAGAGAATGCTTGAAATAACCGATAGTAAATTGCAAGCTTACCAAAAGGCAATAGAGAGTGCCCCAATAAAGTTCGAAGAGATAGGACACGGCTATTTTTTAGAGGGGCAGAAAGTCCCCTCGGTGACGACCCTATTGAAGGAGGGGGGCATCGCCACTGACTACTCGGCTGTTGACCCAGTTATTTTGGAAAGGGCAAGAAGAAGAGGGGAAGCCATCCACTTGCAAGTAGAGGATGCTTTGAGAAACGGAGCATACACAGACTGCGAGGAAGAGGCACAAGAAGTCTTAAAGTATCTTGCCCCACTCTTCAAGGCAAAGGGCGAAGATGTGTGGCAGAACATCATCACAGAGGGGTTTTTATATTCCAAAAATCCCTATAAGCCATTTTGCGGAAGGTTTGACCTTCTTTGCGAGAAGGGAGGGAGGTACTCTCTTTATGATATCAAGACCAATAAGACCGAGACCGGACAAGCGAGAAACTATGCAAGGTGGCAGTTGTCGTTGTATGCTTATGCACTTGCGAAAGAATTTAAAATTAGTGTTTCTCAAATTGCAATATTGAGATTTAAGGAAGAGGGAGGGCACTACTCTTTGGTGTTTGATAAGCTGGACTTTATAAAGACTAGCAAAATTGAGGAGCTTTTAAGAGAGGGTAGAGTTAAAGAGGAACTTGTCCCACTCTCAAGGCAAGAGGTGGGGCTCTTCTACGACCTAGCCATTAAGCAAGAAGAGTGCAAAAGGCTTGAAAATGAGCTAAAAGCTGTAAAAGGGGCAATCTATGAGTTTATGCAGAAAAATGACATCTTAAAGACCACAAGCGAGGATGGACTGTTGACAATTACGAGGGTGGCAGACAGTGAGAGCACAAGCATAGACAGTGAGAAGCTTAAAAGGGAGAACCCCACAATTTTTGAGGAGTATAAAAAAATAACCCCAAGAAAAGGGTATGTAAGAATTTCGTTGAAAACAGATAAGGGAGAATAAAAAATGACTGATATGAATATTGTAGTAATCACGGCAAGAGCCGTAAGAGATGTAGAGACTAGGGAGCTAGCAGACGGACAAGTCCTCTCGGCGATAAGACTGGCATTTTCAAGAGCCAAAAAAACGGCAGATGGAGGGTGGGAAGATGTCTCGAGCTTTATTAATAGCTTTTATGTGGGAAAAGCCCCTCTCGATGTTAAAAAAGGCGAAAAGGTTATTGTTAGTGGAAAACTGACAGAGCATAGGTACACAACGGCAGAGGGGCTAGAGAAAAGCGATATGAGGATTTTAATTGAGAAGCTAGAAAAAATTATCATCCCCAAAAAAACAGAGCCAAAAACACAAGCGCAGACGAGCTTAATAGGGGAAGAAGAAATCCCATTTTAAAAGCTGACAAAAAAATAGGGGGCAGATAGCCCCCTTTATTTATGCCCTCTCTCTAACTTAAAGACCGATTATAAGAGAGGTTTTTGTGCATAACCCCTCCCCACTTATCTGCCCAGCATTCCCAAGGCAGAAGATAATACTTGTAATTATTGTTGTTTGTGAGATTAAAAAGGCAAGTAATACCACTAGGAAGACCAACCAAAAGAAGATAAAGAGGTCCTAACAAAAGGCTCTGCAATTCGTGTCCGTATTCGTGGTGGATGTCAATTTCATTATCCCCATTTAAGAAGATAAAATAACCCAAGGAACAACCCCCAAAATGAGATGTAGAAAAGTAGACAATCCCCTCTTTGTTTTTCTTTCTCTTCCCTTCTTTTACAAATTTGAGATATACCCATATTGTAAAACCGATGAGGTTTTGAAGAAAACACCAAGGCAAAAAGAAAGGGAAGAAAACCCATTTTATGATATTATAAACTTTCGGTTTCATTTGCCCCCTCGGTTGTCTCGGTCTTGCTCTCAATAGCCGTTGTCCCCTCTTCGGTTTTCTCTTCTTCCTCTACCTCTTCGGTTTTGATAGAGCCAACCTTAAAGAGCTTTACAATTTTTGTGGTAAAGTCATTAATTGAAAGGGTTTTCTCGCCCTCTCTCTCTTCTTCAAGCCCTAGCATATCCAAGGGTTTTTCATTTTTCGCCGTAGAGCTCTCACAAGGGGCTATTTTTAAGAGTTTTAGCTTTCCTTGTGAATTTATACTAATCTCGCCCAAGCTCTCGCCCTTGAGCTTATAATCGCCGTATACGGCTAAAATCTCCTCACTTGTGGTATTGTCTAAAAAATCAATTGTTAAAAGTATGTAGCTCATAAGTCCTCCTAATAGCCTACTGTGTTAGAGGTTAAACTTCCACTTGAATTTACAAAAATGTTGGTCTTGCATAAAAGCCCCCTCGCGACCGAGTAGCTAGCATAATTGTAAGTATACTGATTATTGCTTGCTAAATAATAACATCCAGTAGTTGTGTGAACTTCGATGTTTTGCAAGTGAGTATAATTTGGGACTAGGAGAGAGTTTCTATAACGAACATTTCCTGCACTGATAGAAGAAGGAGAGCTTGAGGCATAAAGATTAAAGCACTCAATTCCTAGGTGAAAATAGATGTAAGCACAATACTGCACAAGCCCTGAACCCCTAGATGTGCCGAGGGTGTTATATCGGCACTCGTTTTCAAATTTAATATAGTAGCAATACGACCCAAAGGTGTTGTAGTAGCAATACGACCCAAAGGTGTTGGAGGAGCAATACGACCCAAAGGTGTTGGAGC
>CAVDPO010000202.1:1780-4131 GCA_963610855.1 Segatella copri | reverse complement strand
TTGGGAAGAACTCTGTCCACCATTTTCTTTGTAATTTTATTTTGAATAATGAAATATTGTCATTTGGAGACATTATGGGAAAAAGAGAATCTGAGATAATAGAATTTACTGGACGTCATCTTGTAGACCTCTACAGTTTGGCTTTCGCTCGGTGACCATTTGAACTGAGCGTTCACAATTTCACTCAAAAAGATGTCATTCAAAAAGATTCAAAAGGATTGTGAAACCTATCTTATTATACTATACTGCCTACGAAGTTCAGAAACGTGAACATTATGAAACACTATGAAAAACTGCTGAAATTAGGATGTTTTAGCAAAAAAGATTTGGGGCATAAATATAATCGTAGGACATGGGAAAATTTTGGAGAATTTTACTTGCAATTTGTTTGTTTGTTTATCCTATATTTGTATTCGTTACATTGGTAGTGTTAAAAAAAGACATGAGTATCGTATGCATAGGAATGCTTATAATAGGTGTTACAACTTTACTTTTTAACTCAACAACAGGAAATAAAATCACTCCAATTATAATGTGCGTAGCCGCACTTCTTTTCATATTTACAAAAAGTGAATTTGTTATAAAATTTTATCCATTTTGGATAACAGCTGTTTTTGGCTGGATGTTTTTATCATCCATCATAAGAAAAGATCCAGTTATAATGCATTTTGCTGAACTTTGGAGTCCTGCAATAAAAGTTCATCCCGGACGCAAAGAAATTTTATCTTACTGTCTTGTATGGAATTGGATTTGGGTATCTTATTTCGTTATAGTTGAAATTGTAAATCTCTACCTTATCTTTAAAGGGACTACAAGAGCATGGGCTATTTATAATGGATGTATATCATACATAGCACAGATGTTAATGTTCGTTTTGCAATTTGGAGCCAATTTCTTCTTTAACAAAAGAATAGACAAAAAATATTGCTTCAATAGAAAACTTGAAAACGAAAAACTAAGGAATAAACAATGAAAAAGGCTCTATTTTTTGTATTACTTCTTGTCGTAAGTCTTGCGGTTTTTGCCAAAACGGACTCTTTAGAAGACTCTTTACAGATAATCTCCAAATCATTTTCCTATGTCCCTATGGTGGGATCTTTTAAGCAAACAAAAACAATTGGGAAATCCTCAAGAACTCTTATCTCTTCAGGCACAGTGAATATAGTACCGGGGCAAGGAATTGTCTGGTATATGACTGAGCCATATGTTTCAATGTTGGTTGTAGGTAAAGATCATATGACGCAGAGTCTACGCAACGGAGAACCTACACGATTAGATGTAAGTGGAAACGCAACTTATTTAATTATTGCACAATGTATGGATTCTCTTTTTTGTGGGCAATTTGACCAAATTCAAGAACAGTTTACATCTGAAAGTACAATTAACGACACAGGCTGGAGTATTAAACTAAAACCAAAAGACAAAATAATCTCATCATTTATTGCTGAAATTCTCATGACAGGCTCAGATTCAATTCAATCTCTTCTGCTAAAAGAAAAAACAGGAAATACTATACTCTATGAATTTACAGAACTGTTCCCTAGAGAACTTTCAAAGGAGGAACGGTCTGTATTTGAACTCTAATAGAAAACACATTATAACATTTGCCATGTCTCATCTTGCAGTAATTGTACTTTGTATAATTATTTGCATATTATTTCCAAGATCAGTAAGTACGAATTTCATGGATATAATTCCTAACAATGGAATATCTTCCATAATGAAAAATGCAGAGAAGGCTTTTACCAAAAATCAAGACAGATCTGTTGTTATATATGTAGGAGCAACAGAAAAAGAACAGGCTATAGAAGCTGTGAAATCTCTGGTTAAAGAATTAAATGCAACAGGCTTGTTTGAGAGCATTGATACAGGGGCCTCTGATTTTGATTTGACAGCACTACAGCTTTTTGTTTCTGAAAATGCAATGCTGATGCTTAATGAAAAAACATGCGACAAGATAAAAGAAGATCCAAAAGCTTTTGCAGAAGATTCGTTATCTAGAATTTTTGGAGCTTTTACTGTCTCGTCTTTAGACAATATTGACATTGATCCATTTCTTTTGTCTGAAGATGTTTGGTTAAACTACATCTCAAACGTTTCATCTCTGACATCTTTTTCGCCGGACGGAGACTTCTTAACAGAAGAATTTGATGGTAAAACGTGGGTTCTTCTCAACTGCCTTTTTAATTACGATGCTGTATCAATTGCCAATTCTGGAAGTATCAAAAAGTTTTTCTCTGTCTGCGATACAGTTCGGGACAAATTTCCTAATTGTGAGATTGTATACAGCGGTATTGCTCTTCATTCTGGAGAAAGTGCGGCAAACTCTCAAAAAGAAATAACCTTGATAA
>CAVDPO010000202.1:0-1770 GCA_963610855.1 Segatella copri | reverse complement strand
CTTTAGTAGCAATGATTGTTTTATTTCTCTTTGCATGCAGGAATTTAAACATAATCAAACTTTTCATAACAAGTCTTGTACTTTCATTTGTCAGTGCTATAAGTGTACTTCTCATTTTCTTTAAGGAAGTGCATGTTATGACGCTTTTGTTTGGTACAACACTTATGGGAACATGTATTGATTACAGTATTCATTTTTATATTCGCTATGCTCAAAGAAGAAAAAATGATAATGCTGTTAATGTAAGCAAAAATCTTAAAAAGAGTCTTTCAATAAGTTTTGGATCTACTGCAATATGTTATCTTATTCTAATTTTCTCAAGATATTCGCTTTTACGACAAATAGCTGTTTTTTCAGCAACGGGATTGTTTAGTTCATTCCTTACGACACTTTATTTTTACCCTTATACAATTAAACCCAGTATGGTAAAGGCTGGATCTTTCATATCAATTCCTGAAAAAAATTACAGCATGCCAAACTGGATCATTTACATATTTTCCGCAATTGCTACGTTAATTCTTATAATCAGTATTCCTCACATAAAAATAAAGAACAACATTTCTGCTCTCTATGAACCATCTGCACGACTTATGGCTTGTGAATCCCGGGCATCTGAGATTATAGGTTACAACTCTACAACTTACGGCATTGTGAGTGCAGAAACATCAAGCTCTGTCCTTGTCAAAGAAAACGATATAACAAAAAAGTTGGATCAAATGATAAAAGAGGGAAAGCTTGCAGGATATGTTGCAACCTCTTTGTTTATTCCAACAATATCACAACAAGAGCAAAGCCTAGAAGCAACAGAACTACTTTTACCGTATCTTGATACACAAGCGACAATTCTGGGTCTTGATGACAAAAGTATAGCAGTGTACAAAGAGAAACTTGAAACTAAAGAATATATTTATGTTGATAATCTTCCGGAAAATGTTAAAAAACTTATTTCAAATGTTTCCTTGGGAAAAGTCGACGACGATTTCTGTGAAGTTATAATTATAAAAAACGCAACAGACAATACAGCAATAAGAGAACTTTTCAACACAGTTGAAGGAGCTCACTACTTCCAAACAGCAACCGATATAAGTAAAGAGCTGGATCAACTTACTAATGCTATTTTCAAGCTACTTATTATTGCATTTGGTGTGATTCTTATATCTTTGATGATTATTTTTGGCATAAAAGAGGGCTTTAGAATGGCGCTTTCTCCATACTGCATCCTTTCACTTACAATATCGGCTTCATGGATATTTGGTTTTGCAATTGATTTTTTCTATGTGGTTGGGTTGGTTCTGTCTATAGGTCTTGGACTTGATTACATGGTATTTGCATGTGAAAAAGGACCATGTAAAACAGGAAAAGCCGTACTGCTGTCATTTGTAACAACTGAATTAAGCTTTGGGACTTTGATTCTTAGTTCATTCAGACCTATACATATATTTGGATTTACCGTATTCACTGGAATTTTCATTGCTTATATAGTAGCTATCATTTCGAGAAGGACCAGCGAATGAAGAAACTTATTTTTATACCTTTATTAATCGTTCTCGTAATTTCATGTTTAATTTCATGTTCAAGTACTAGAGGTGTGTATATCACAGACGACATATATGTTCCACTTGTGGATATTTCATGTTTTGAAACTCCTTTTGAAATGTACCAGTTAATGGAAGGCAACGTATTTGGAGATAAAGAATACTATCTTGAAGCATATTCTGTTTTTGACGGAAAGGAGCTTGATATTATTCTTCTTACAGCATCGGGATTGTC
>CAVDPO010000201.1:3534-4233 GCA_963610855.1 Segatella copri | reverse complement strand
CTCTAAAGGTGTTATTTATTTTGCTTTTACCACAAAAATTAATGTGTGTGAAGATAAACATGCATTTATTGGAAGTCAAACTTGCCCCATTTGCGGTAAATCAATAGCAGACCAGTATGCGAGGGTGGTCCGGTTCTATGTTCCCGTAAGCAGTTATCAAAAAATTAGGAAAAGAGAGTTTAATTTGAGACGTTGGTATAATGTTCTCGAAGCTGATTCTATGATGAAAGGATAACTGTAGTGAACACTATTCATCTAAAAGATGCGGTAATGGAGGACTTTGTTAATTATGCAAAGCCCTCTCTCTTCCTTATAACTTGCAAATGCGACTGGAAGTGTTGTTACGAAGCCAATATTCCAGTTACAGTTTGTCAAAATGAACCCATTGCAAAACTCCCCACAAAAGAGTTTTCTGTAGATATTATTTATAAAGCCTATGCAAAAAATGATATAACTCAAGCCGTAGTAATTGGCGGTTTAGAACCAATGATGCAATTTGAAGAAATACTTTCTTTATTAAAGTGTTTTAGAGATAATGGGTGCAATGATGAGTTTGTTATTTATACAGGTTATTATAAAGAAGAAATAGCTAAAGAAATAGAAGAACTTCAAAAGTATCCAAATGTCATTGTGAAGTTTGGTCGATATGTACCAAATAGTAATTCGCGATTTGATGAAATTCTTCAAATTACTTTAGCT
>CAVDPO010000201.1:0-3524 GCA_963610855.1 Segatella copri | reverse complement strand
AATAAGGGGTTAATACAACCCCTTTCAACTTTTTTGTATAAAACACTTGACAAGAAAGGAAAACCCAGTTATAATGCAATTAAGTAAGAATAGATAAAGAGGTTTGTATATTGTTACTTAATTATATTAAAGAGGTCTTATATATTTATGGATTCAGAGAAAGTTATTAGCAGAGTTCATTCAGACTATGAGTTTTTGAGTGAACTTGGTTATAGTATAGTAGGCGTATTTGTTTATGGAGCGCAAAATTATGGAATGTCTACACCCCAATCAGACGTTGACACAAAAGCGATTGTTTTGCCTCACTTCGATGATATTGTAGATTCTAAAGATTGGGTGAGCAAAGAATATAATCGAGATGAAGATGGGGGTAAGCTTGAGGTAAAAGATATTCGTTTGATGTTCAACAATTATTTGAAGCAAAACATTAATTTTACCGAAACTTTGTTTACTAAATATTTTGAGTTGAATCCAGAATATGCTGGAACTTGGCTTGGAGCAGTAGTAAAGAATAGAGAAGCTATTGCCCATTATTGTCCTCAAAAAGCTGTGTTGACGATGTATGGCAACATGAAAACAAAATATAAGCAAATGTTTCATAGAGCTCCACACAACGAATTTGATATGGATAATTATGGGTATGGTTTAAAAGATTTCCATCATATAGCCAGATTAAATGATTTTATTAAAAGATATATTAGTGGAGAAGAAACCTACGAAGAAATTTTAACTCCTAAAAATCCTAAGTTGTTAATCAGTTATAAAACTACCCCTCTTCCAGTTGATGAAGCGCAAAAAATTGCAGACGATTTGATTAATGAAGCAGAGGATTTGGTTGATAAATATATAGAAAAGAACAAGGAATTTTCTACAAACAAAGATATCGAAGAAGTTTTAAGAAAAGTGCAAAGGACAATGATTGCAGATTCCCTAAAAAAAGAATTAGCAGAAAGTGAGAATGACTTATGAGTTATGTGGTAATTGGAATTTTAGCTGTTTGGATTGTTTTGTCTTTGCTTATTATGAGCACGATTGATAGGTGAATGATTTAAAGGAGTTGCATTATACATGAAAATTACACATATCAAAGCTAAAAAGAGTAATAAAAATGAAAAGATAGACATTGAAAAGATAGATGCTGAAGCTAAATATGTTGTTCCTATGGATAAAACAGGTGAAAACATTGTAATCAACGAAAAGAAACTGAAAAAGGTAGGCGTCTATATTAATGACGTTGGGCAATGTTGTTTTAGCGTCAATGAGCAGATTTTAGACAAAATCAATGAGCTGGTTGATGCAGTTAATGAACTAAGGCGAGCGTAAACAACAAACAAACAAATATTTCTATAAAAAGTATTGAGAGAATAATATGGACAAATATAATCGTATAAAAGAATTAACAAGTTTATGCAATAAATATAGAAACGCATATTATAATAACAGTGAATCTCTTGTGAGTGATGCAGAGTACGACAAGCTTTTTGATGAGCTTGGTAGCTTAGAAAAAGAAGTTGGGTTTTGTTTGACTAATTCTCCTACGCAATCTGTAGGGTATGAAGTTTTAGATTCTTTAAAGAAAGTTAAACATGACCATTTGATGCTTTCTCTTGATAAGACAAAGAGTTGTCAAGATTTGCTCAATTTTGCTGGGGACGGAGAAGTTGCTTTGTCTATGAAGTTAGACGGTCTTACTATGTCCGTTAGGTATGAAGACGGGAAGCTTATTTCTGCTGAAACTCGTGGCAATGGCGTTGAGGGAACTGATGTTCTTAATAACGCCAAGGTTATGAAAAATCTTCCTCTAATCATTGATAGTAAGGAAACTCTGGTTATAGATGGCGAGTGTATTATTCTTAGAGAAGATTTTGAGCGAATTAATACCGAGCTTTCTGATGAAGAGCAGTATGCTACTCAACGCAATCTTGCAAGCGGTAGCCTTTCTCTTTTGGATAATAAGATTGCTTCTCAGAGAGGACTTCAGTTTTGGGTTTGGAGTTTAATTGAGGGAACTACTGGCAGTTTCAGAAAAGATATGAACAAGCTGGAGTCTTTGGGCTTTACTGCTGTTCCGTGTGTTTATTTTAAAGGCAGTAATGTTGACATTCATGGAATTGAGGATTGTACTATTAAGTTGAAACAATCGGCTAACAACAGAGGGATTCCAATTGACGGTTGCGTTATCACTTATGATGATATTGCTTATGGGTTGAGTCTTGGTAATACGGGGCATCATTTCCGTAAGAGCTTGGCTTTTAAGTATGAGGACGAAACAGCGCCGTCTAAGCTTCGTAGTATTACTTGGCAAGTTGGAAGAACGGGCGTGATTAGTCCTGTTGCTGAATTTGACACTGTGGTGCTTGATAACACTGAAGTTAGCAAAGCCTCAGTGCATAATCTTTCTATTATGGAAGAGCTTGGATTATCTCTAAATTGTTCTGTTAATATTTACAAGGCTAATCAAATCATTCCTCAAATTCAAAGCGCAAAGAGGGATGGTACAGAGGAAATTACAATTCCTGATGTTTGTCCTTGTTGTGGTAAGCCTACCACTATTAAAATTACAGACAGTGGCACAAAAACCCTGAATTGTGAAAATCCAGAATGTCCTGCGAAGCAACTTGCTCGTTTTGCACATTTTGTTTCAAAGCCAGCGATGAATATTGATGGTTTGAGTGAAGCCACTCTTAAGAGATTCGTTGATGCTGGGTATATTACTCAATTTGCCGACATTTATCATCTTTCTGATTTCAAGAGAGAAATTATAAAAATGGAAGGCTTTGGTGAAAAGTCTTACAATAAATTGATTGAGTCGATTGAAAAGTCTCGTCATGTTAGGCTTGAAAATTTTCTTGTTGCACTAGGTATTCCGAATATTGGTAAGACAGCAGCTAAGGAAATTAGCAAACATTTTAACGGAGATTGGTTGGCTTTTGAGGAAGCTCTTGATTTTGACAATTTTGATTTTTCTACTTTAGACGGTTTTGGCGAAACAATGTCTCAGGGAATTTATGACTGGTGGAATAGCGAAGATGCTCTATTTGCAAATCTCCTTTTTGAATTAAATGTGTTTTGGGATAAGCCAGCACAGATTGCCACAAATGAATTATGGGCAAACAAACGCTTTTGTATAACCGGAAGTTTTAATATTTCAAGAGATAAAATTGTAGAAAAGATTGAAGCGCAAGGAGGAATTTTTGTTTCTTCAGTTTCCAAAAAATTAGATTTGTTAATAGCTGGTGAAAAAGCTGGAAGCAAATTAAAAAAAGCTCAAGACTTAGGAATAAAGATTTTAACTCAAGAGGATTTAAAAAATGTCTTAGACTAAACAAACTTTTCCACTTTCTATGGTATCGAGAGAGTTTTAGGAAAGACGGTATTAGGTATTAGAAGATTCTGATATACAAGGAACAAGATATAAAATAAAATATAAATGTTTAAAACATCCTGATTGCATTTAGAGTATTTCTTGGAGCAATTACAAAAATGGAAGAGGATGCCGATTATGCGCTAGTGAAAGAATTAGT
>CAVDPO010000200.1:0-4261 GCA_963610855.1 Segatella copri | reverse complement strand
AGGAGAAGTAAAAATTCTTTTAATCTGTCCTCTTTCCTTTGATTCTTGTTGTGCTTTGCCACAGGAGGTTATTGAAGAAAGTAAGTTATTTAGCAGTACATATGAAAGAGTAAGTTTGCAAACAGGTGTTGATTTCTTAGATTTAAACGGTCAAGTTAGTGCTTCTAAGGAGGATGGTATACATCTAACACCACAAGCTCACAACAAGGTTGCAACTTTGGTTTATGACAAACTCAAAGAGATGGGGCTTTAGGGTTTGAGAAGGTTTCAAAAACTTCCTTGATTATTGAAGTTAAAGAGGTTGCAAGTTTATTGTGACCTCTTTTTGTTAAGTGCATACAATCCAATGAGTTAAACTCGCAATCTTTGGCATCAAAGAAAAAACAATTATTTTGTTTTGCAATTTGTGGGTAGAACTTGGAAAGCTCTTTGCTTTTCTTAACACAGTCTAAACCCATGTATTCTTCTGCTAGAATATCTTGAAACTCGTCTCTAATGTGAGGAGGACATACAACGAGGATTTTAGGTTCTTTGCCTCCCCAGCAATCTACGGTTTTTGCTTTTTTTACAAGTCTATCAAGGCCAAAAGAAATGACTTGTGCATTCGCATTAAAACGTTCTTTAGTGTCATTGGTGCCTAGCATGATTATTAATAAGTCTACAACTTCATGACTCATAAGTATTTGGTAAATGCAGGAGAGTGCATCTAAGCCTTCATGTAGAGGATCTTTAAATACTGTAGTTCTTCCTGAAAGACCTTCTTCAAGAATGAGATAATCATCACCTAGGGTTTTTTGAAGAACCATGGGCCATCTTTCATTCTCGTTGAACCTATTTGTTCTATCTTCATTATCATTCAAATCTGCACAATATCCATGGGTATTGGAATCACCTAAACACACAATATGCTTTTTCATACTATATATTTAGGCATAAAAACTCGGCATTTACAAGTACAACATTGCAATGAGTGGCCGGTTTGAGTATCATTTTGGTTATGCTGGATATTTGTAAGATTGGAGATGAAATTCTCAGGGAAAAATGTGAAAAAGTCACCAAATTTGATAGTGCACTAGAAATGTTGGTTGACGCAATGTATGACACGCTAGCAGAGGCTGACGGAGTAGGGCTTGCAGGTCCTCAAGTAGGAGTCAATCAAAGACTTTTTGTTGTATGGCTTTCAGATGGAACAAAAAAGACTTTTATTAATCCGGAGATTCTAGAGACATCGGTTGAAACTGGTCCATATGAAGAGGGTTGTTTGAGTATTCCTGGTGTATACCATGACGTAATTAGACCTACTAAAGTGAAAGTCTTTGCGCAAGATGAAAAGGGCCATTCCTTTACCCTTGATGCAAGTGGTCTTATGGCAAGAGTGATTCAACATGAGAACGATCACTTGGATGGAAAGCTTTTTATTGACCGCCTAAGCGAAGAAGATAGAGAAAAGGTACTTAGAATTTACAATAAGCGTTGCGGTGCAAATAAAAAGAAGAGGAAAAGCTAAGTTGGCAGATGATTTACTGAAGGAAAATAGAATTCTCTTTGCTGGAACTCCAGAAATTTCCGTACCTCTTCTTAGGGCTCTTACAAAAGCTTTTAACGTTGTTGGGGTTTTAACCTCTACGGATAAGAGTGTTGGGCGCTCTGCAAGGTTGTGTCCATCTCCAGTAAAAGAAGCTGCAATGGAACTTGGGCTTCCAGTTCTTCAATTTGATTCTCTTAAAAAAGAGGCAAGACAGGCTGTAAAAGAACTTGGTGCTAACGTGCTGGTAACTTTTGCATATGGCAAGATTTTTGGGCCAATGTTCCTTGCTCTTTTTTCTAATGGAACTTTTAATGTTCATCCGTCCTCACTTCCTCTTTTTAGAGGTCCATCTCCTATTCAAGCTACAATTTTACATGGTTTACGCGAAGGCGCAATCTCGTTGCAAACTATTGGAGAAAAGATGGACGAGGGAGATTTGTGGGCTGTACAGCGTTTTTCTTTAACAGGAAAAGAAACAACTTTAACATTAACTAATACGGTATCAGAAGAAGCTGCCCAATTTGTTCCTAATGTCCTAAAACAGGCACTAAGTCATGAAATTTCAGCTATTGCACAAGGTTCTGGGCCATCATATTGCCAAATGATTGAAAAAGAAGATGGTAAGATGGACTTTAATAAATCTGCTTTTGAACTGCATTGCTTAGTTCGTGCTTCCTATCCATGGCCAAAAGCCTTTGCATTTGCAGATGGCAAGGAAGTATTGATTACCAGTGTCTGGGGTGGTTTTGAAGAACTTGATACTGAAAAGCCCTTGGTTGATGTGAAGCCCGGTACTGTTGTTGGCTTCAGAAAGGATAGAGGCATTGGTGTTGCTTGTGCAGATAAGACGCTTTGGATAAATGGCCTTCAATTGCCATCTAAAAAAGAACTAGATTACAAGTCTTTTGTTAATGGCAATAGATGGATTCTAGAAAGTCAATTTAGTTAAGTTTCAGTAGCTGAGTGTAAAATGTTCAATTTAAAAACTGCAACTAGTACAGCCCCTTATAAAACTTATTCCTCAAGTTTAATTGAAAAGTTTGGACACAAGGTCTTTAGGGTTGGAGTGGATGCGGGTTTCTCTTGTCCAAACAGATGTGGCTTAAAAGGCACTAGTGGATGTGTTTACTGTGACAGCCAAGGAGCTAGAGCGGCTTATCTTAGAACAGAAGAAAGTGGCTTTAGACATGACAGTGATTTTGAAAAAGAAATAGATCAAGTTAAAGGGAAGGCTCTGTTTAGAGAAGAGCATACCTATTTGGATTATTTGACAAAGAAACACATTAGAGAACAAATTGAACGCGGGCGCAGTTTTATTGCAAGACGCTATAAGGTTGAGCATTTTGCTCTTTATCTTCAGTCTTTTTCTAATACCTTTGCGCCGGTTGACAAGCTAAAGGAAATTTACGATTTTGCACTGTCTGGCTACAACTGGGAAGGCTTTATTATTTCTACTAGACCAGATTGTATAAATGATGAGAATCTTAGCTTAATTTCCACTTATAATGATAAATTTTGGCCTGTTTGCATTGAATTAGGACTTCAAAGTGGTAGTGATGAAATTCTAAAGGCCATGCAAAGAGGCCATGATGTAGCATGTTTTATGCATGCTTGTAACAAGGTTAAAGAGTACGGATTGGAGCTTTGTATTCATGTTCTTACCGGCTTTCCCGGGGAAGGAAAAGTAGAACTAGATAAAACAATTGAGATTATTAATAAAGTTCATCCTAATGCCATTAAAATTCATAACTTGAATATTTGTTCGGGCACTGTTTTGTATGATCAATATTTACAAGGTGAAGTAACTGCACCTTGCATGACACGTCATATTGCAAGTACCATTTACATTCTAAGAAGAATTCCTGCGAATATAGCTATTGAGCGACTTGTCTGTGAAACTCCTGCTCATAGGTTGGCAAGTCCAAGAGCATTTGCAGATAAAAATACATTTTTGCGTAAACTAGAGTCTCAAATGAGACAAATGGGAGCCGTTCAAGGAGATTTGTGTAAGTGAAATTTGAAACTTTGAAAAATATTATTAAGTGGGTTGGACTTTCCCTTGTAGTTATTTGCTTTGTTTTAATTACTTATCTCTCACTTCAACATGGTATTGAGGCTCCATTTGACTTTAGAAATGTTGATAAGATAGAACATTTTATTGCTTATACAGGGTTTTCTTTTTCTTTAACTCTTTTAGAGTTGGGCTTTAGTAAGCATTTCTTTTGTGGTGCAAAGTTCAAGAGTCTTGTTGCTTGTGGGGTTTTGCCTGTTGTAATTGCATTGTTCTATGGTGTGTTTATTGAGTTTGTACAGCCTCATTTTGGTAGAAGTTTTGATGTTTTAGATATGGTGGCCGATTTTACTGGGGCATTATTTGGTGCTCTTCTTTGCTTGCTTTGTGTTGTTTTTATGTGCAAGATTCTGCTTAATGTTGAAACTAAGCAAGACAGTTAATAATATTATTATTACGAGGTTTTACAAAAACCTCCAGAGGTTTTGAAAATGAAAAAGACTATTATTGCACTTTTGGTGCTTCTTTTGGCTGTTGGTTCAGCGTTTGCTGTTGAGTTTCGTACCAATATTCCTACAACTTTGCTAGAGCAGTTCAGTTATGTTGTGGGCTACATCACCAACGATTATTACTACTATTACAAGTATTATTATTACCCAGAATTGGATGATGTTTTTGGTGCTGAGGGCTATTACGATTACTACAACCAGACTCCATTTTAC
>CAVDPO010000199.1:0-4337 GCA_963610855.1 Segatella copri | reverse complement strand
GCGCTGCAAGGAGGTCTGTATAGGCTGTTACTGGCTTCTCTTCGAGAGTGAGAGCCTCAAGCGCTCTTAACTCCATAAGATGATTCGCAAGTAGAACACATACGTCCGCATGGTCGTCATGCATATTTCTTTGTTTTGCATCTGGAGACAAATCAAAAACAATAGTTCCATTTGGTCTTTTTTGTTTTTGCATACCAATTAATTCTTCTTTCATTAAATCTATTTGCTCCAAAACGCACATTTCATCGAAAGTGACTTTTTCATATCTTATTTGAGTGGTTCCATCGGGGGCAGTTTCCTCTATTTCCATTTCTTTTCTTGCATTTAAGCTACTTGGAAACATAATCAACCCCTGATTTATAGCCGCTTGACATCTTTCGTAAGCTATAACCTTATCTCTCTTAAAATTAAAAAGCTGTAACTTTCTTATATTAGCTGGATAATCGTCCAGTCTTAATTTCATATATGGGTCATTTTCATCTATAAGTCCAAGATGTATGCGCCCACTCTTATCTTTCCATTCATTCATTAGAAATTGCCCAATATCCGTACCGCCGCCTCCGGCACCTGCGTCAATTGAAAGAAGTTCTATATTATCATAGTCTGGAGCTCCTTGGTTGTAGTCAAGAAGCATCTATTTTATTCTTTCTATTTGTTCAGGCTTTTGGATAATGGCTTTCTCTCCGCTGGGCAACATTTCAATTAAATTTACACAATTCACTAATTTTAACATAAGACCTTTAGCTTCGTCTCTAAACATTTCAGCCACCGCAATAACGCTGTTATCTAATTTAGTAGCTGGGTCAAATGCCATTATATATTTCTTACCCTCTGTATTACTAAACTCAGGCAAATATGGAGTGCTGTTTTTAATTAAAGTGCTTCTTTTTACAAATACATCTTCTCCACCATCATGGTCGAAACGATTTTTATACCTTATTATCAAAAATAATTCTTTCTAATTCCTCTTTTATAAGAAGCTCTGTTTCTTCTATCTTTTTGTAATGAATACGCAAAAGCCTAATTCCTTTATTTCGACAATATTCAGTTTTAATTTTGTCATGCCTTTGCACAGCTTCAAAACTTTCTTGAGCGTGTTGTTCTCTCGCTCCAAAACCTGTTTTTTCAAAATGTTGTTTTCCATCAAATTCTATGCAAAGATTATAATCGGGTAAATAAAAATCAAAAGGCAATTTTCTCTTGTCTCTGCAATCATCAAACTTTTTCTGAAACTTAAAATTAATATTGTTTTCGTCCAGAAAGCGGTAAATTTTTCGTTCTCCTTTTGACATTTTACAAGCGGGACACCGCTATTCTTGCCGTATTAAACCATCCAAAACAGGAAACCATTTATGTCCACAAATTAAACATTCGCACTCAGCTTTAGATTGTATACCATTCGTCTCTCCTATTATTTTTACATAAGGATTAACCAATGATAATCTTCTTTCTATTTCTTCTCTTGGGATGGTATTTTTTGAAATGCGCCTTTGATTTCCGCACTCATAACATCCATAGCCAGCCAAAAGATTCTAAGCTCTTGTTTGCCATTTGTATCCACAAACTAAACATTCACAATCCATAACTGAACTGTTATTTTCATAAATTCCCTCTATTTTTGCGTTGGGATGCTTTTCTTTCATCCTTCTATCAAATTCCTCTTGTCCCAAAGAATTTTTCTACGCCGCAATTTTCTTTGCACATTCTGGACAACCAGTACCAGCTCTGATACTACTACATCCTGTTTCCCAAACCGTCCCATCTTTTTTACAACGAAATGTTCCTCTTTCATGTAGACCATGGTATTCGCTTATTAATTCAATATCAGGATTAGTATCTTCTAACCATTTTAAAAATATTTCCTTAGTAATAGGCAAATGTTTTGAGCAAGCTGGGCAACCACTTTTCTTTCCAGTTAGGTTGTTGGGAGTCGCTTTCCATTCGCAACCACACACTTTACATCTACACTCTATGGGAATACTTACATCTTGATATTCCCGTATAATTTCTATATTTGGATTAATTGCCGCAACACGGTCTTTTATATCTTGAGTTGTAAGTCTTTTTGCTTCAAAGATTTCTTCACGGCAAATTGGACAAGCTGTCTTAGCTTGCATAACTACAAAGGGTGAAGCCATCCAAGTATTGCCATGAATACTACAACCGAATTCAATTTTCTTTCTTTTATTTACATAAGTTCCAATTACCTGCAAAGTTGGAAACTTAGCTTGAGCTTCTCTTACAAACTATTTTGGGTCTTTTGGAGGAAGTCCTGCCATATTTTCACCACCTGAACTATTTTTGAAATCTTATACTTTTATATAAGAGTAGACCATATCATCTTCTAAAATTAGAAGTTTACCATCTCGCACAAAGCTACTAATGGTCGTTGAACCTTATTCTTTTCGAATCTTGGCTGCTGAACACCTATTGCTCCAATGTTTAGGATTTAACCATGCATCATCCAGTTTATTTTTTCTATTTTCATTACTTTCGCATCTGATTTTTAATATCTATGCTGTAGTTAAACTGACTTTAAGGATTCTCAGCATTTAAGTAAATTGTCCTTACTTGTCACCAAATAAGGGGAGTATTTCTATTTTGATTTGCTCCCTTTGAGCCTTATAGGGGTTTGTTGCAAAAGCATCATCTATTGTTGATTGTTTCAACAACGCTGGCGCAGGCTTCCCGTTCATAAAAGGATGTAAGCTGAAATTGCAATCAATATCGCATACAAAATAATCTGGGTCGCCAAGCAACATTTTCTCAAAGCATAATTTATACATATCAAACAAATAACTATCTATTCCCTCAGCAGAACTTAAGAATAAATTTTTATTTTGCATCTGTCTGGGATATATTTCATTATTAACGCCCGTACCAGTCACGAAGTCAGTATTCTGAACTGTAAAGGGTAAAGTTAAGGCGTAGAAGTCACGAGAAATTTTTCCGGCCTCATCAAACACAGAAAAATTGCTTCTTATACCAACTATATTTTTAGCTACACTGTTCAAAGTATTAATAGTTGAACCATTAAACAATGATACACTGTAGCTTTGTTTATCATGAGTAAATGGGTCGGCTTTGGCGTTCATTCTTGTACATTCATCCAAAAAAACAGAACTTGTTCCCATAAGAGAAGCTATATTTCCTTTAGCTATATCTTCCATTTTTGTGAATGTTTCTTGTGCCTGTGGTCCCGAAGGCCGCATTATATAAGCGTGTGAACTTGGGAACAATAACCCTCTTGCCATAAGGAAAATAGAGGACATAAAACTCTTCCGTGTTGACCTGCTGCAGAGCCATACACAAGTAGAAGGAACCCAACTTGACATAAACATCCATTTTTGATGGTCTGTCAAATCTATTTTCATAAATTGTTCAATGAATCGCGTTGGATTGGCTCTCCGCCATTGGATGATAGTGCAATATTTATCAAACATTTCTTTACGCTTGGGGAGTATTTCATAATCAAAATCATTAAAAATTACATTAATCATTAATACCCACCCCACTCTCCGACTACGCTATCATTTGCATCACTTTCTTTTTTAGCTTCTTCCAATCTAATTCTTGCTAACTCTGCTTTGGCGAGTCTTAATTGCTCTTGAGTAGAATCAAGGTCTCTTTGAAGTGTTACCAATCGTTTTAATTGTTCCCCACAAGTCTTGTAAACTTCAGCTTCACTCGTATTTAGTTGGCTAAAAATCGCACGGAAAGATGCATCAGCGGCAGCTTGGATAGTTTTACTTGTTTCTATATCGTAAACATTCACCAAAGCCTTCTCATATTTCTGTTCGCCCATTTTCGCCATTATACCTGTGAAAGAATTTTCCCGCTTGCTACGGGCCTAAGCATAACGCTCCCGAAAACCGTTATCTCTACTAAATTTGGTAATTGTATCGAGCTGTTTATTTTTTAAATCAGCCAAATTCTTCAATTCAGCAACGCTACCATCGCCAGACATCATCTTTCTTTCTCTTTCGTTTAATTCGCGAATACGAGAAAAAGCCAATACAATTTGTACAGCCGCTTGAACTTTTAAGCCATCCATTTCCATACCACTTTCAAGCATACCCAACAAATCTTTATATAAAACTTTTCTTGTTTCATCGAGTTCGTAGTAGAATGGGTCATAGCCTACAATCTTTAAAACAATTCTTTTTGCCTCTAAATCTTGTTTGCTCCATCCATTTTCAGTATCGTCCCGAACGCTTCCATCTTCACTCTCAATGATTCTTTTATCTTTGGCATCTCCGTCTCCGCTTACACCTTTAATACTAAATCCCTTAATATCCTTACTCTCCAAAAATACCTTGCCCTTAGCAGTAGCACTC
>CAVDPO010000198.1:0-4500 GCA_963610855.1 Segatella copri | reverse complement strand
GGAAGGGGTCGGGCGTTCGAATCGCCCAAGGGTCAAAGGCTTAACCCTTTGCAGTGTATAAAATTACATTATCAAAGGGTTTTTTGATTTTTAGGCAAAAAAGGCAAAAGCAAGATAAAAAGCAAGATAACGCCCCAAAAACGATTTTTTGTTTTTTCATTTCTTTTCATGTTCAATCAAGTGTTATAATGAAGGAGTTATGAAAGAAATGGTTGATTATTCACTGTACAAATTTCAACGTGAAGGACAAAAGCAATACTATTGGTTTGTTCAATTCAAAGACCCTGAAACGAGTGAGTATTATTCACGCCTAAGTGTTGACAGCTTATCCAAGAGACTTGGCGATAGACCACACCACATTACAAAGAAATCCGAGGCAGAAAATGTTGTTCAACGTGCAATTACAAGCGGGTTATATGATAAAACAACCAAAGAGCAAGACCCATTGTTTGTTGACTACCTCAGGAACTTTTGGGATTTTGACAATAGCAAATACATAAATAGGCAAAACAAACTAAACCCTCATTCTATAGGAAAAGACCACGCCTATACATGTTTGCGTATTCTTGAAAACCACGCAATACCACGTTTTCCCCAAGGGTTGAAATGCTCTCAGGTTAAGACACGGCATATTGAAGAAATAATGGATTCTATGCTTGAAACACATTCCGTTGGAACATGGATAAAAGTTCGTAATGCTCTAAGTGTACCAATAAAAGAATTAAGGCGTAAAAGAATATTATTGGAAGATCCTTTCTTTTACTTGCCCGAGATTAAACCAAGTAAACACAAGGGCAACCCCAAAGGGTGTTTAACACGAAGGGAAACAGACAAATTATTGTTCCAAATGTTCAATAATTGCACATATCCCAAAGAGGTTACATTCCATTACAAACACAGACAAGATTGTAAACGAGCGGGGCAAGAATACGATATTCAAAAAGCCGTTACACTTGATAGAAGGGTATATCTTGCAACCGCTCTTGCCTCATGCTCAGGAATGAGGAAGGGTGAAATTCTAGCCCTAAAAACCGAGAATATAAGGTTTCCAAACTTTGGGGATGATTGCGAAAATCAAGCCATTATTGATGTTGTTGAGGCCTATGCAAGAATGGCCAAGTTTAAGGAACCAAAGAGCAAGAAAACAAGGGAAGTTCCTATTCCTAGATGGCTTGCGGATGAACTATTGGAATTTGCCTCCACAAACCCATGGGGCAATGGTTTAGTGTTCTATAGCTCAAAGTGTTCCGACACTCCGTTTGATGACAAGGCAATAGGAAAGGCGTTCAATAAAGAATTAGCATATTTACTAGGTGTTCAATCCTTTGAAGGACAAGGCCAATTTGATGTAACAGACACAGAGGCCATAATGAAACGGGGTGAGGAAATCAGGAAAGAACGTAATATTACTTTCCATAGCACAAGACACTATTTTGATACTCAAAGTTTTAACACCATAGGCGGAGAGAAAACAAGACTTGTAATTGGTCATGAATCAGAACAAATGACAAAGCTATATTACAACCCCACAGAACAAGAAATATTGCAGATAGGAACCCAAACAACCCGATTTATAACAAAACCAAAGAACAAAGAGGCATGAGTGAATGACTAAAAAACATACCCCCCCATCTCTCGAACCCCGCAAATTGGAATCAATGAGCAACGTCAATGAGCAATATGGATTTCCCAATATTTATCCATCAAATGAAATTAGTTTGTACTACATTCTAGAATTTGCAAAACGTTATTTATTGGACCCAATTAGTTGGATTGAAAGACCATCCACAATGCCCAAATGTATAAAAGAGTTAAATGCAGAGCCTCTAGTTGTGTTGTATGAAGGTAAAACATGGTTTGATACTTGTTTAAGAAATGAACTAAACTTCTCCAATAAACCACTAGGAGAAAAAGATTTTATTCGACTTGATAATAAAATTAGGCCCGAAGTCGCTATTGAAAATCTAAAAAAATCCATATATAGCTATTACAATCTTGATTCAAAGGCAAAAGAAAAAGGGTTGACCATTCATGAGTGGCTTAACTTTGAAAGGGATATTGTGAAGGGATATTTTGGTATAAATAACACACAAGCAATTTCTGTAATGGTTAATGACTTGAGATACCATGTGTTACTTTCTTTAGGCATTGTGACCACAAATTCAATTGTCTATGATGACCATGAAAAAGAACTACTCAAGTGCCAAAAAGATATTCAAGAACTCAGAGATTTTATATTTCAAAAAGCTACACCAAACCAACAAATTATCATGACTCTTTGTGAAGAAGTAAGAGGAAAAGTCCTCATTGTCCGAAATGAGAAATACCCAAGATACTACATGAGAAATAAGGACTTTACACCCCGTAATCAAGGCAAATGGTTTGAGAATGCAGAAAAAAGAATAAAAGACAAAGGCTTAAAAAAACCAAATTGGGCAGAACTTGGAAGAAACTATATTAGGCAAGAGAATGGAAACGAATATAAAAACTTCATTAAGGAAATTAAAAGGTGGTAAGGCAAAATGAAAAGAAACATGCAAAAAATCATTGAACAAACCACAATAGATCCAAAACAGGAAATAAGAGCAAGTGAAATTCAAACCCTTATTCAAGAATATAATTGGAGCAATGACATTATTTGCTTAATCAACAGGGCGTTTGTTTTTGGCTATGCTCTAGGCAAAAAAGACTAAAAAAACTTTTTTTGAAAAAAGTTGGTATTTTCAAAAAATTGAACGACGGGTTAAGCACCAAAGTTTCAAAACGCACATGAAACTGTTTCAATTAGCCTCTTTAATACCTTAAAATTGGTATTTTAAGGTATTAAAATCCTACCATTGCAAAATTTTTCTCTATTTACCACGTGTGTACCCATACCATATCTTGTAATCACAAGTACTTGCAAAACCATCTCTTGCGGGTGGAAATTTAAGAGCATGGCAAACGAGTAACATTCCGAGTTTGACCATGTATTAGGAGATTACATGAAAAATTCAAAAAAGAATAAGGCAATGAACCAAGTTCCAAGTATCCAAATGGAAACTCGATTATTGACCGCGGATGAGGTCGCAACCTATCTTGGCAAGACACAAGGAGCCGTCTATATGATGGTTCACAGGGGAGAATTGCCGTTCTATAGATTAGGCCATGGGAAGAATGGTTCCATAAGGTTTAAGGCAGATGAAATTCAAGCATGGGTTCAAAGTAAAATTGTTGAGGCCTATGCATACAAATGAGAGGGGGTGTCCAATGCATAAAAAAATAGCCCCTCAAGAGAGAGGAACCATAAACACTTTTAATGTACAATATCCAACAGATAAAAACAATGTTTTAACGCCTATTAAGTCCATAAGGGCCTATTGTCTAGATTGCTGTTGTGGCTCTTGGGTAGAAGTAAAGCAATGTCCATCAAGTAAATGCGTCTTATTCCCATACAGACTTGGAAAACGCCCAAGGAAAGATTTTGAACAAACCACCATTGGAGAAACCTCAGGAAACCCCAAACATTGCAATCAAAGTATACGCTAGCCCCGGGGTTTTTAATAGTTTTTGTTGGGTTGAGTAAACTTTCAACCCAACAAAAAAATCAAAGAATAAGGAGATTTAAGCATGTTTGATAATATTTTTAGCAGAGGATGGTACAAGATTGCGGATCGACATTCATGTAGCCCCGCAATGCTTGCCCTCCAAAATGAAGGTAATGACATGAATTTTTACGGTCTGTATATGTTCCTATATGACACGACAATTCAAACTAATGGAGAAATCAAAAGAAGAGACCTTGAGTTGTATTGCCGTTCTAAGGCCAAATTGTCAGACGAGGAAATGTGTTCTTTTATTACCTGTTGTATTGATTATGAAGTATTAGTTGCTAATGAAGATGATGAAAATTTGTTTTATTTACCTGAAGTTCAGGCCTACCTAAAAGACGCTGAAGAACAAAGAAGAAAAAGACTAGAGGCCTCAAGCAAGGGAGGGTTAAAATCTGCAGAAGTCCGAGCAAAAGCAAACACCATAGAAACTGAAGTATTATCAACACAATGCAATAGCAACAATCAAACAGATTTTCACAATGCCCGTAATTATGTGCCATATGTTGCGGGTTATAATAGCCGATAAAAAATAAGTAGACTTGAAGTTTACTTCAAGTACACTTTAAGTCTACTTCAAGTATTCTCCAAGTACTCTCCAAGTAAATTCAAGTAGATAAATAAATAGATAAATAAATAGATAGATAAATAGAGAGAAAGAAAGATAGATAGGAAAAAGATAAAAAGAGGAAGTTTGAAGGGGATATTAAGAGAAAACCCATCCTCATAGACTGAATATTTGTATCTTGCTTGCCTATCAAAGACAAGAAACCTTGATTGGATGACTATCCATTAAAAGTCGTTATAACTTGCAACATATCCAATTAAAAACAATGAACGTTCATTGGATAATTATAACAAGAATTCAATAAATGGCCTTTTTTCTTTGCTTATTTTTTGATTGTCACTT
>CAVDPO010000197.1:0-4582 GCA_963610855.1 Segatella copri | reverse complement strand
TGTATACAACTTTGAGGGATCGTTTGTATATATGCATATTTGCCAAGTATAAATTGCCCTCGTTGCCTCTTCATCATAGAAAGAGTCCTCCGTAGTTGAAGAATTCCAAAAAGTTAGAAAACTATCCTCTAGAGTTTCCGTCTCACTTCGGCTCCCTTGTCTGTAATAGTTTATTTCATCTTCTTCTTGAAACTTGTTTAAAACCTTTTCTAAAACTTCCCACATCTTATTTTAATTGAGCTTTTCTTAAAGCTTTTATTAGTGTTTCTTCTTGAACTCTCTTGATTTCGTCTCTGTTATTGTTTATCGCCTTTTCTATAAAATAGCTAGGTTCAATAAACGGAGTCCCCCAGTTAAGATATAAAGCTGGAAGTCCAGGTTTACCGTCTTCTTTATGCAAGTTAAAACCAATTTCAAGATATATCTTGCCCTTTTCCTCATCTGTCTTAATTTCTTCTATAAAACTAGCTTCTGTATCTCCCGTTCTTTTATATGGTTTATCCTTTGTCTTTACTCTGTGATCTTCTCTTATCCAAGAAAGCATCTCCTGTTTAGGTTTTTGACAGCTTGCAATTAAAGCCTTTGAGAGTTCTTCTTCAACATTAGCTCCGAGGTCGTCTAGCTTTCTTATAATCTCATCCGCACCGTAGTAGTCAACTCTTGCCATTTATTCGCCTCACCTTGAAAGTTATTATTTTATTTTCTCTGTCTATTTTCTCTGGTGTATTTAAGATTTCCCACCTTGAATTGTCATCTAATAGTTCTAGCTCGTTCTCTGCCTTTATATCTTCTCTGTAATATGTTTCAATTGATAAAGTATCCTGAATAACAAAAACATTATTTAATATTGTTTCAGTTCCACCATAAGCTTTTACACTTGCAAAAAAGACATCGCCCTCTGTAAAAGTTTTTTTAACAACTCCGTTTATTTTTTGGCTTGTTGCCTTTAGCATTCTACAAGGGGTTGTATATCTTTCTTGCATAGTATAAGACATTTTCTAAACTTCCTCTTTACTCTCTAAAACTTCGGCTCTCAGTTGTATTGCCCTTTGAGTAAACATCTTTGAAAACTCGCCCCCAGAGGGTCTATTATTCCACAAATCAACGACCCCTCTTGCAAGAATTCCTAAAGCCTTTTTGTCTTCTAAAAGTTCGCTTGTTATGCCCACCGAAATTAGGTAGTCTTTCGCATCTTGTATAAAAGATAAAAGCATTTTATCATGATACTCATCCGTTATAGATAAACGAGTTTTAATTTCTTGTAAGAGTTCGTCGTCAGTCATTTTTTATTAAGCCTTTTTTAAAATAAAGCAATAATCACCGTTTAAGACTTTTCCGTCATTTACAACTAGTGCATAAGTGACATCCTTTAATCCGTTGTGATCTCTCCATTGAGTGAGGCTAAATTGCATATTTGAATTGATACCATAAGCTTTGGTAGGAACCCAATAGATAGCGAAAACATCACCAGCAGTAGCAGAGTCAAAATCATTGATCCCGTTTCCGTCATTTACGAAAACAACCTCTTTACCTTTAAAGGTTGCTCTTTCGGCTCCATCAACAGGGTTGAAAGTCTCATAATAGACCGGACGGTTGCTATCATCTGCGAGTGTCTTTATATTGCCCTCATATGTGCCGGCGGTCATTACGAACTCGGGGTTCTCGGCTCTCATCTCGAGGGGGACTTTTGAGAAGAGCTTTGACTGCCAACTCTTCCAGTCTTTCATCTCTGTTTCTGTAAAAGTTATAATATGTGAAGTTTGAATTCTTGAGCTTGTCTTAGCGGCCTCAAATAGCAAACCTTCCATTTCATTAGAAGCTGAGCCTTGCCCGTTTATAATCTCTTTCTCCATTAATTTTAAATAACCAGAAGCCATCCCCTCGGCGACCTCATTTTCAAAATTCTCAAGATTAAGAGTTGTCTCAAGTATACTCCTGGAAGTCCCGATCCAACAATGACGGAAGCCGAAGCTTACTTTGTCTGTTATCTTGCCTTTTTCTGTTGCTGGAGCTTCTGCACCCTCTGCTATTCTCTTAGCGGTAAAGTCAAACTCGCCAACTGCAAAATCTACACCACCTCTAACATTTAGGTGTCTTACTCTTGAATAGAGCTGCCCATATTTTTTGCCTAGCTTTGTTATGATTTCATCCATAACAGTGTTAGGAACTAAAACTCCTAAATCTGAGGTTGTTGACGGACCGTCGTCCCTACTCTCTAAAATAGTGCTTTTTATGCCTTTCTGAACATAGTCTTTGAAAGCATTTCTATACTCTAAACTGTCTCTGCCTTTCATCTTTCTCTCCTCTGTCTTTTTAAGTGAATACATAGCAAGAGGGCTCATCTGTCTTTCTGAGGCTTTCTCTTCGTTTTCTTTTGCCTTTTCTTCTTCCTCTTGTTTCTCTTTTTGGGCTTCTTCCTTTTCCTTTACATCTAAAGCTCTCAACTGCTCTTCTGCATCGTTTATTTCATCCCTAAGTTTTAGCAAGTTTTCACCAAGAGCTCTAATTTCTGCTAAATCTTGACTACTCTTCATCCTTGCTTGTAAATCTTCTAACTCTTGTTTTTTTCTGTTCAAAAGTTTAATTAAAAAATCTTTCATTTGTTTACTCCTAATAAATAATAATATTTTAATTTTTCCAACTCTAAAGCCTTTTGATAGTCTTGTTTTTTTTCCTTAAAACTTGCCCTCATTTCCTTGAGGAGGTCTTCTGCTTCCACATCGGACCTTGCGCTAACTTGTGTATCTTTATAAGCTGGGAAATTAACAACTGATAGCTCGTGGACAATAGATATATTTTTTATAATCCTTTTAGGGTTCTTGCTTTCTATATCTCGCCACTCGTCTTCTTTAACTCTAAACATAAAAGACATGCCGTCCATATCGCCCCTTTTTATTGCAGAATAGAGGCTCCTTGCTTCTGTATTGTTTTTTATATCTAGCTCGGCTCTAAAATATAAGCCGTCATCTTTTACTTGAAAAGACATCGTCCCTTTTCCGTTCTTGCTTCTTGCTAGTGCTATCTTTTGCGTATCGTGGTTAACAAAAAGTAAAACATCCCTAAAATCTGTCTTGTCTAAAGCTTGAGGTTCTATTGTTTCATAGAAATCACCATTTAGATCTCTGATTAAAGTTTCACTATTAAAGACAATCGCACGACCCTCAATTATGCCTTTATCTTCTTCTTGTGTATCTTCCGTTCTTATTTCTAAATTATAATTTCTTTTAGTTAATCTTTCGTTCTCTCTTTTCATCTATTCCACCTCCCTGGGCGGGACATCTTTGACTGATAAAGCGTCGCCGTAATTCTTGCTCATAACTGGAGTATTACCGAGAGCTTCATCTTCATAAACAGGGTAGCCTATAATTTCCCTCATTTCGTTTATTGTTATTGCCCCAACATTAGAAGCTAGTGTCATCCATTGTATTTTTTCGTTCGTAGTCATAAATTCTAGCTCCTTATGTGAAAATATTATTTTATGCCCCCACCCTTGCTTTTGCCTTTGTGAAAATAAAGTTTTAGTAAAAGCTTGATTTAAACTAACTACTAGAGGTTCTATTGTCTTTTGATAAAACGCCTCATACTGGAGCTTTGTATAATCGCCCTTTAATATGCAGAGAGGGACTCCAAAAAATCGCAAAATTTGACTGTCTACAAAATCTAGGGTTGCTTGGTCTACTATTTGGACTTGCCTTGTAAAATTTTGATAATCGCCCCTCATATCTAAGCCCAAAATCCCCGAGTTGCCCTCGTCAATCTTTCGCTCAAATTCTTTTATTTCTGCTTGAATTTTTCCATCATCTAAAAGTGAATTGTATTTCACTAGCCCAGTTATTGAATAGCTCGCCTTGAGAGCCTTTGCTATTCCTTTTAGTAAATTCTCATTTAGGTTTAAAGTATCAAGTAAAGCCTCATTGTTTGGCTGTCCTCTCTTATCCCCTCCCATAAAATCTGAAAGTGAATAATTGTATTTTATGTGTATTATATCTTGATATCCAACAGTTAGCTGATAGTTATTAGCAAAAGAAAATTTAATATATATTTTATCTTTTTCATCTTGCAAAAATTCAACATTTAAAGGTTGCAGGGGATAGAGTGCCAAAAGCTCCCCCTCGTCGCTTTTTATAGGTAAAACAAAACTGTTATAATTAAAGTATAAATTCCAGATTATTTTTTCTATAAAATCCGTCGTTGTCATCAAGGGGTTAGGGTTATCTAAAACACTCTGTAAATTGTCGTTTACTTTCTGTGTCCTTTCTCCTTTCTTGATTATATGTTGAGGCTGTAGTTTTTTGCACTCTCTAACAATACAATTAATAGCTTGTTGAACTACAATAGAGTTATATATATTATTTCCAAATTGAGAATAAAAAGAAGAAGCCCAGTCTTGCCCTTGAAGTAGTGCTAATTTGCTTTTATCTTTCTTCTTTTTTAGAAAATCAAAAAAACCCAAAAACTCGCCCCTCCTTTTTCGTGTTTATGGTCTTTTATATTATATAATATTTATGAAAAAAAATAAATTATTTAGAGAAATAAACTAAGTTTCTTTTAAACTCTTCATATGCTATAACTATGCTAACGG
>CAVDPO010000196.1:0-4823 GCA_963610855.1 Segatella copri | reverse complement strand
AGCTTTGTTCAAATCTGTTTTGAATATATCTTTAGGACAAATTCTGTGTTTCTTAATGATTGTCGCTGGCATTTGCGTGCTCCTTTATTCAAAAAAAAGTAGCCCAATAACGTACACAAAAAAGAAGAATATAAAAAAGAACAGTAAGGGGAATAATCCTCAAAGGAATAAATAAAATGAAAGTTGATGAAAAAGTGTCTCTTTTAAGAGAAGAAATGAAAAAAGCAGGTTTAAGCGCTTGGATTGTCAACGGAACAGATCCTCACAAAAGTGAGTATGTAAGTGAAAGATGGCAAGCAAGAAAATGGATTTCTGGGTTTACAGGAAGTGCCGGAACTGTAGTCATAACACAAAACAAAGCCTTAATATGGGTCGATTCTCGTTATTTTGTACAATGTGCAGAGCAAATCAATGGCACTTGTTTTGAAATGCGCAAAGTTGATGGCCCAGATGCCACAAGCCCAATGAATTTCCTTATATCTACATTCAAAAATGGTGAAAAAGTAGGAATTTCTGCAGAGACTTTAATGATTTCAGAAAAGGACTCTTTTGATGAACACAACATCAACATAGTTCCTACAGACGACCTCTTGGATAAGATATGGACTAATAGACCTTCAATGCCAAAATATCCAGTTGAAAGCCTTTCAGACGAGCTTTGTGGAGAAACAGTAGCAGAAAAAATTGCTCGCATTAGAGAAAAAGCTAATTCTAACTCAGAAGATTATGTTCTTATCTCAAGTTTGGATGATATTGCTTGGATTTTGAACTTAAGAGGAAATGATATTGAAGATACTCCTGTTTTTATGGCTCATCTTTTAATTGGACCTAAAACAGTAAAACTCTTTACTCCTTTAGAGCGTTTTAAGAATGTAAAACATTCGTTGTTTGAAGTCCTACCTTATGATGATATTGTACCAGAACTTGAAAGTTTGAAAGATTGTACAGTGAACCTTAATCCAAGAAAAATTAATATGCGCCTTAAGAATGCTTTAGATAAAGCTTCTAATGTTAAATTCTCATACAGCCGTGAATATTCCACAGATTTCAAAGCATGTAAGAACGAAGCAGAACTTGACGGAATGAGAACAGCTCATATTCTTGATGGTGTTGCTCTTGTCAACTTCCTTGCAATGGTCAAAAGAAATGAATTCGATTTCACAGAACTGTCAATTTCTCAAGCACTTGAAGACGAAAGAGCTCTTGAAGAAGATTACCTTGGCCCTTCTTTTACAACAATTGCTGGTTTTGGAGACCACGGAGCTGTAGTTCATTACAGCGCAACAGAAGACACAGACAAAGCAATTGAAGGAAATGGCCTTTTAGTTTTGGATTCTGGTGGTCAATATACATGCGGAACAACAGATGTAACAAGAACAATTCTTTTTGGTAAGGCAACACAAGAACAAAAAGAGGATTATACTTTGGTTCTCAAAGGACATCTTGCTTTATGCTCACAAATTTTCCCAAAAGGAACAACAGGAGTTCAACTTGACACGTTAGCACACCAGTTTTTATGGCAAAAAGGTATGAATTATTTTCATGGAACAGGCCACGGAGTTGGTTTTAGACTTAGCGTGCACGAAGGACCTCAAAGAATTTCCTCAAATATTGGAGCAGAAAAGCCAGTAGCAATTGAAAAAGGCATGGTCATAAGTGATGAACCGGGCCTTTATAAAGAGGGACGACACGGAATAAGAATTGAAAACCTTGTTGCTGTTGTTCCAGCAATGACTACTGAATTTGGAGAGTTCTACACTTTTGAAGTTCTCACAGTATGCCCATATGAAAGAGATTTGATTTGTAAAAACATGTTAAGTGAAGATGAAATCTCAATGATAAATGAGTACCATAGTTGGGTTTATGAAGAACTTAAAGATTTAGTAGAAGAAAGTTCTTTAGACTATCTAAAGAAAGCTACAAAGCCTTTGTAAGTTTTGTAGAATTTGTGTAATTTGTGAAATAGTAGAGGTTTGTGCAAAACCTCAAAGGATAAGGAATAAAAAATGGTCGAAAAACTTGCAAAAACTGGAAAAATAGAGAGAAAAGGGCCTGTTGTTCTTCTCATTATGGATGGTGTTGGATTTGGAAAATACTCTGACGGAGATGCTGTAAAACAAGCAATGACAAAAAACCTTGACCATCTCATGCAAATTGCTCCTTGGACAAAACTAAAAGCCCACGGAACAGCTGTTGGACTTCCTTCTGATGCCGATATGGGCAATTCTGAAGTTGGTCATAATGCAATGGGTTGTGGCAGAGTTTTTTCACAAGGTGCAAAACTTGTTGCATCTTCAATAGAAGAAGGCTTAATGTACAAAGGAGAAACTTGGAAAAAGCTCATCTCTAATGTTAAAAATAACAATTCTACGTTGCATTTTATTGGACTTCTTAGCGACGGAAACGTTCATAGCCACGTAAAAAACCTCATGGACATGATTACAGAGGCAAAAAAAGAGGGTGTCAAAAAGGTTCGTGTTCATGCGCTTTTGGACGGAAGAGATGTTGGAGAGACTTCGGCTTTGGATTATTTTGACCCGTTTGAAAAGTTCCTAAAAGACCTCTCAACTGATGGTTTTGATGCAAAAATTGCATCTGGTGGTGGTAGAATGGTCATTACAATGGACCGTTACAATGCAAACTGGGACATGGTAAGACGTGGTTGGGAGACTCATGTTCTTGGAGAGGGCCGCTATTTTGATAATGCTCATGATGCAATAACAGCATTAAGACAAGAAACTGGTGCTATTGACCAAGATATTCCTCCTTTTGTTATTGCAAAAGATGGAAAACCAGTTGGAACAATTGAAGATAATGATAGTGTTATTCTCTTTAATTTTAGAGGAGATAGAGCTCTTGAAATTACAAAAGCTTTTGAATCAAAAGACCTTAGAGAATTTGATAGAAAGCGTGTTCCTCATGTAGAGTACGCCGGAATGATGGAATATGACGGAGATTTGCATGTTCCTCACCAGTATCTTGTAAATCCTCCATCAATTGATAGAACAATGGCAGAATACCTTTGTGCTTGCAATGTTAAACAGTTCTCTATTTCAGAGACTCAAAAATTTGGTCATGTAACTTACTTTTTCAATGGAAATAAGAGTGGCAAATTTGACGACAAATTAGAAGAATATGTTGAAATTCCTTCTGATATCGTTCCTTTTGAGCAACGCCCTTGGATGAAATGCGCTCAAATTGCAGACAGAGTTATTGAAGAACTTGAAAGTGGTAAATGGCAGTTTATCAAAATGAACTTCCCAAATGGAGATATGGTTGGCCACACAGGTGTTTTTGAAGCTGTTGTTTGCTCCATGGAGGCATTAGACATTCAAATTGGAAGAATTGCAGACGCTGTTCGTAAGGCAGGTGGTATCCTTGTTATCACAGCAGACCACGGAAATGCTGACGACATGATTGAGCACAATAAAAAAGGAGAGCCTTCTCTTAAAGAAAACGGAGAGCCAAAAGCCAAAACAAGCCACAGTCTAAATCCAGTTCCTTGTATCATTTATGACCCTTGCTACAATGGCGAGTATTCTAAAGATCTTGCTCAAGGACTTGGGATTAGCAGTATTGCAACAACTTGTATTGAGCTTTTGGGTTTTGCTGCTCCAGAAGGCTATGATCCTTGTATTGTTAATTTTAATTGAATATAGACTGGCAAGGGGTTAAACTTACCGCATGGCACAAAACACAGCATCTAAGATAGGGAAAGTATATGGAATAGGAAATCCTCTCATTGATGTTATTGTAAACGTTGATGACGAAGATCTTGAAAAACTTGGGCTCTACAAGGGAACAATGAATTTAATTCCTCTAGAAAAACGCCTTGAGCTAACAGAGTTTATCAAGACAAAGAAAGAGCCTGCCTTTTCTTGCGGTGGTTCATGCCCAAATACAGTTATAACCCTTGCTTCTATTGGAATTGAGACAACTCTTGCTGGAAAAGTTGGCTCAGACGAATATGGAGATATCTACAAAAAAAGGCTTGCCTCGTTGGGAGTAAAAGACAACCTTGCCATATCTTCCAACGTGACAGGCTCGTCTATTATCCTCGTGACAGCGGATTCTGAGAGAACAATGAATACGTACCTTGGAGCTAACCGCGATTACAATCCAGATGACATTTGCGAAGACGAAATACGCAATGCCAATATTTTCCATTTCACCGGTTACATGTGGGACACTCAAAACCAAAAAGAAGCTGTGAAAAAAGCAATGAAAATTGCAAAAGAAAATGGAGTTCTCATATCTTTTGATGTTGCTGATCAATTTGCCGTTGGTCGTTACCACGACTCTTTCTTGGAACTTATTGAGAATAATTGTGACATTGTTTTTGCAAACAAAGAAGAAGCTCGTGTCTTATTTGATAACTACGACCCCTATGAATGTTGTAAAAGCATGGGAAAGTTATGTGAGACAGCTATCGTAAAAAATGGTAAAAAAGGCTCTTATATAAGCTATAAACGCAAAATCTACGAAATCCCGGTAAAAGGTCCAGAAATTCCTGTAGACACAACAGGAGCAGGAGACACTTACGCTGCCGGGTTCCTTTATGGTTTATGCAAAGGTCTAAATGTAGAAGAAAGTGGCCTTATTGCATCAACTTTAGCAGGCCAAATCATTAAGCAAACAGGTGCCCAATTCTCTATTGAAAAAACAAAAGAACTCAAAGCCCTCCTTGAAGGTGGCCTTTGGCGATAAAAAAAGGACACTCTGTTAGCATTTTATTCAAAATGTCGGTTTAATGTCGGTTTAATTGACAAAATGTCGGTATAATGTAAAATTGCATATGAAAAAATAAAAAACCGTTTTTTATC
>CAVDPO010000195.1:1177-5385 GCA_963610855.1 Segatella copri | reverse complement strand
TAGTACACCTTTAGTACACCTTGTGAAAAATAAATTGTACCTTTACACCAACAAAGAAAACCAAAAGAATATAGTTATCGTTGTGGCAAAGTTAGACAACAAGAGTAAAGACAACCCCAGACTTGAACAGCGGTTGTTAGCAGATGGGCAAATAAGCCTCTATCTGGAGTATTATTTAGGTAGGCAAAGTGAGCCTGTATTAGATGAGTTTGGAGAGCCTGTATTGTATGAAAGTGGCAAGATGACAGGAATACCAAAGTTTAAGGTTAAGCATATTAGGAGAAAAGAGAATCTTAACTTGTATTTGGTGGCAAGTCCCAGAACCCCTATTGACAGAAACCACAACAAACAAACCTTGCAATTAGCAAAGAAGATTAGACAGGAAAGGGAACAGGAGCTGCTAGAGGGTAAAGAGGGTTACAGACTAAAGAAAGACCGCCAAATTGATTTTATGGATTACTTCCAAACCTACATAGACAATTACACCAGGAAAGATATTAGGATGGTGCAAATAGCCTTACAGCGGTTTAAGGACTTTTTGGATGAAACCCCAGAGTATAAAAAGTTTGCAAAGAGCATAAAGCCTGAGCAGCTTGACAGGGATATGATGTTGGCTTTCACTGAATATCTACAGAGTAGGAGTATTGGGGAGGGTGCAAAGAGCATTTACCAACGTTTCAAGAAAGTAATAAAGTTTGCTATTGAACACGATGTAATGACAAAGAACCCTTGCACAGGGATTGTTATAAAGGTAGATGACCAGATATTGAGAAAAGATGTGCTTTCATTGGAGGAAGAACAAACCTTGATAAACACCCACTATGATGGAGAAAACCCCAATATAAGGAGGGCTTTTATAATGTGCCTGTATTGTGGTTTGAGGTTTTGTGATGTGAAAGACCTTACTTTTGCCAACGTGGATTATTCCAACAAGTTGCTAAAGTTTGAACAGAATAAGACAAAGGGACATTCTGTAAACAGCGGTGTTATTATACCACTCAATGATGGTTTGTTGAGGCTGGTAGGAGAACCGACAGCCGGACAAAACAAAGATAGCCTTATATTCCCCTTGCCGAGTTATGAAATGTGCCTAAAAGCCGTAAAGCGATGGGTAAAGAGAGCCGGGATTGAAAAGCATATAAGTTGGCATTGTGCCAGACATTCTTTTGCTGTGAATATCCTTAACAATGGAGCAAACATTAAGACTGTTGCAAGCCTGTTGGGACATTCTGGACTAAAGCACACAGAGAAATACACCAGAGCAATTGACAAGCTGAAAGAGGATGCAATTAACAGCCTCCCAACTCTGGAGATTACTAATTTTTAATGGTCGAGGCTATGAATAATAACGGATGTGTTTTGTCTATGGATAAGGGGTTGGATGATGCAAAGTTGCCTAAAACCAATTACTGGGATATAAAGAGAGGGTTTGACAAACTTTGTGATGAGCAAGAACGCTTGTACAAATCAGCGTTTGAGAAAGTGTTTAAGGAACTCCACAAATTAGATACAACCCTAACAAAGAACTATCCTTGCACAAAGGATGAGGCTCTTTTGAATAAGGCTTTGAGGGTGGCGGGATTTGAAACAGACGAGGCATTTTGTACCGATTTCAAAAAGTATAACACTTTGTTTGTTGATGGTCAGGAACTACAGACAGAGGGACTTAAATTGCTTGCAAGAAATTTCCAACAAAAAGAAATACAGGCAGAGGGGTGGCGTTTTGTACCCATTACAATAGTTGGAAACAAAGAACTTGTTGAGACGGCAGAAGATATAATGAAAATGGATGCCCAAGAGGGCAAAGACTTGTTTGCCAACATTACCAAGATACCCCAAGAAGATGAGGCACTAGATGAGTTATTGGGTGTTGATGCTTATGGGCTTAAAAGCTCGTTTGTGCCTTTTCTGGATGAGTTGAAACGATATGGTATTGTTAGTGGTGAAAATCCTCTCTTTAGTGATAAAATGACAAGATGGCTTTTTACTTTCTTGAATAAGGCAACAACCTATTTAAAAGAGAATACAGACAAACCCCAAGCTATAAAGAATGAGATTGCAATATTGGTTAAGAGATTTGACAGTATACCAATTTGGGGGCTTTTCTTTCAAATTCTTTTCTTACAAGGGCTTTGCCGATGGTTGGAGGGCGTAAATATCAATAAGGGGGATGATGGATATAATGAGGCTTGTAGTATTTATGAGTGGTTGTTTTTGCTATTAGAAGAGAAAGAGTTTGAATTTTGCTTTCAGCCCTATGGGGAGAAAGATTTGGAAAGATTAAAGCCCCTTTGTGCCTACCTTATGAGTACACAAATGGGGCAAGATGTGCAAAAGCGTTTAAGTCCAGAGCTTCAACCAGAGCAAGCAGTTCCAGAGTATCAAAAAAAGCACAAAGCGACAAGGGGGAAAGGCAGACCAACGGAAACTTTGAAAGAAAAGATGATTGATGATAGCGGCGGGCAAAAGTTGCAAAGGATGCATTCAAAGATGAATGGCAAAAAAGGCAAAGATTTTGCTTTACTTATGTTGGCTTGTATAAAAAAAGGATGGATAACGCGACCAACTCACACTCAGGTAGAAAACGAGTTTGGGGAAATTGGCAGTAAGACAAATTTTAATAAATACCTAAATGAGAAGATGTTTTCCAAAGAGGAAATTGATGGGGCGATAAACAGCCTTGATTAGCTCTAAATAAGCCTCTGGCGGTTGCTTTTAATGTACATTAATTGTCACTTGACAACTGACAATTAATGTACGTTTTCTTTTAAACTTTTAGCGGATTTTCCTTTGTTACTTTGCACTTGCGTTCAAGATGGCGGGATGGATTGCAAGCCCCGTCAGACAGGGAGCAACAGGGCAAATAAGGGGTGGGCTTGCAAACACCCCAGACAGCCCAAACACTCAAAATCAATAAAAGCAATGGAAGAGGATTTGAAACAGGTGGCAGACCTTATAACTGCCAACACTATCTTTTACACTAAAGAGGTACTAACAAGCGATGAGACAGCAAGGTATATGGGTATCTCAAAGAGTTATCTTTATAAACTGACGATGAACCAACAGATACCACACTACAAGCCGATGGGCAAGATGTGTTATTTCAATCGTGAGGAGATAGAGCAATGGCTGCAAAGCAACAGAGTTTCAACAGAGGCGGAGTTGAGCCAACAGGCGCAAACCTATTGTATGAAGAGAGGAGGCAAGCAATGAACACTCCCAATATCCGTTACTATGCCAAGATGGTGAATACTACCCAGAAAGGCAAGAAAACACCCAAGTACACGATAACAGCGCAAGCCGGATATTATCCGCCTATGGATGAGATTAAGGGCAAGGACGGCAAAGTATCAATGTATTTGCAAGCAAGCAAAGACAGCGGAAGCAAGAAAGACAACGCCCCGGCGATGAAACTACAAGCAAAAGACAGCTTGAATTTTACAGGGTTGAAAGAGTATTTTGAGAATGGCAAGTTAAGCGGTTTTGCTTATGGCTATCCTCTGGATAAGCCCACATACAGCAAAGACGATAAGCCAAACCCTTTCTATGAGTATAAGAGGGATGGTTATTTGTTTAGGATTTATCAAGACGAGAAAGACCCAACAAATATAACTCCCATTTGTATAGAATTGGTGGTGTTGGAGAGTGCAAAAGTGCTTATTAGTGCCTATTGTAAACAATTAAAGATGGGTGGATTTGATGAGGCTTTGGCGGAATTGAGACAACAAGCCCAGAAAGGTGATGTCTTATAATAATATGTAGTTTGTGGGCAAAAATTGGTAACACGTTGCATTGATGTACGATAAAGTAAAAATCTGGATAGATAGGGCTATGGTTGGGGGACAATACTCCACTATAGCCAACTATCTGGATGAGGCAAACACCCAGATAAACCACCAGACAGGGGAGGTTAAGACCTTTGGCAGTTTGGGGGGATTGAAAGTGTCTATCTTTGTCGGTGGTTTGTCGGTGGTGGGGAGTTTGGCAAAAGTTCTTTATCCAAATAACATTTATCCGTTGGATAGAAACTGCACAGTCCAAGCGATAGAAAAGCTATCAGACAAACTACATTTGCCGATTGCCAATGCAAAAATTACAGGGTTGGAGTTTGGGAGGGCTTTTGTAATGGCGCACCCAGTAGAAAACTACCTTTCAAAGATGGGCGATTTTCCAAGATTGTTAAGGTATCATTTTGATGTGGGTACGCT
>CAVDPO010000195.1:0-1167 GCA_963610855.1 Segatella copri | reverse complement strand
GGGTACGCTTTACTACAAGCCCAGAGGCAAGCAACAACAAAAAGTGCTTGCTTTCTATGACAAGAAAGCCGATGCAGCGGCAAAAGGCATGGTTTTGCCCGTCGGTTTTGAAAAAGCCAACTTGCTAAAGTATGAAATGAGATTTAACGGGCGTTTGTCTCAGCAAATGGGGGTTGATGATGTTAAAGCCTCGACACTATTTGAAAGCGGGTTTTATCGGCAGATGATAAAGCGATACCAAGACAATTATTTTGCAATATCCAAGTTGAACCAAGTAAAAACGGATGTTATGAGTGAAATTAAGACAGTTTCAGATGCGTTTAATGTGTTGGTGGCTCGTCTTATCAATGGAAGCGACCAAATGCAAATAACGGCATTTTTGGAAGAATTAAAAGAATCCAGAGTATTTGACGATAGGAAAAATTACACACGGCTAAAAAGAAAAATTCAGGAAGTAGCGACCAAAGCCGGGGTTACAACATCTGATGAACTAATAAAAGAGTTAGATGATGAGATAAAGAATGTAGGGGCGTATATTTAATGATATTCTTATAATAAGTTGTATTTGTTACCAAAAAGTGGTAACTTTGACGATAGTAGAACCATAAATTTTTAAAGTTATGACACAAGAAGAAAAACAAATTAGAAATGCTGAGATTGATAATTTTTTAAAATGGTTAGAGGTGGGAGCAAATAGGAAGCCGATAATATTAGAGAATGAAAGTGGCAAGGAAGTAAGTTTGCAGACGGTGCAGCCATATATTATTGATGAAAAAGGGGTGACACAAGCAGAAAAGGAAATTTGCCTACTTGTTGGGGATGAACAGGTATTTCTAACAGATGAACAAGCAGAAAAAGTCGTAAAACATTTGCAACGGCTTGAAAAAAGGTGTCAGATGAAGAAATAAGACTTAATCAGCCGGGGCGATGCTTTGACATTACCCCGGTTTTCTTTTAATATCGGATAAATCGGAGAAAATCCATCTAAAAAAAGGTGGTCAGAAATGCACAAAATGCACAAAATCACGGTAAAAAAGGCATTTTTGTACAAATGCAATGCAATTGCATACCATTTGCATGGTGATGTGTTACTATAAAACACCCAAAGCAAAGGAAACCAATAATTTACATAAAATTTCTTTGAGATATAGCTCCAATATGTTACCT
>CAVDPO010000194.1:3014-6282 GCA_963610855.1 Segatella copri | reverse complement strand
CTACTGTTCCATAGAAATTTCTTTTCAAATGCTAGTTCTATTGGTGTTTTCCCTATGCACAATCGTATGATTTTTATATCTAGTTTTTTCTCAATATCATTAAGGAATCTATATAAGTCTCCATCTTCGGCTAGGGTATCCATAAACACCGCCACAACATCTTCTTTATTTACTTTTTCTAATACTCTTTTAAGTGTTTCGTAACTTCCTACTCCACCACTTACACTCACTATATGTTTCATTAACTGCCACATTAGCTAATCTAATATGGCAATCGTGCAATCTTCCCTTGCTACTTAATTTCACGCAACAACGCACGATTTTATAAACAACTTATCAATCTTTGTTCAACCTAGTTTACTAGGATTAGTTAATTACTCCTTTCTTTTAATCTACTCACCCAACGATCAAGTTTGCTGTCATACCATTTATCCGCCTTGTTAGTTAGCTTTTCTTCACCCAACAAGACAGCATCTAAACATAAACATACATCAGCTATTTCTTCGGCTAAATCGTTATAAATTTCTTCTAAGGACTTATTAGTTGGATTAGTGCCTTTTAGAAAACGGTGATACTTTAATATTGCTTGTGATAGTTCGTTACATTCTTCGGCTAGTTGTAAGGTTCTATCCTTGAATGAGACTGATTTAACGATTGTTTTTAAACCGTCATCTATTTTGACTGTTTCGCATAATTTATTAAGTAATTGTTCTACAGCATCCATATTTAACTCTCCTTTATAATTTTTTCTATCGTCACTTCAACTCTTGGGACGTCGCTGTATCTTTTACTAACTTCTAAGTCAGTTATTAAATGGTCATCCACATAAGCTATCCCGTTTAAAGCGTCTAAGATTATCTTTGCTATATTGTCAACGTCCTTGCTATTGTGGGGTAATTCTAGGCCATTTAGAGCGTTGTTTCTTTTTGTCTTAGAAAATGCCTTAGGTATATCGAAATAAGCGTGTACGGTGACTTTAATTGACTCTTGGAATAAGTCTTTGTGTTTTACTTGTTGTTGATAACACAACTTAACCCAATTTTCATAAGACACATTTTCTTCAGGGCTATAAGTTTTCACAAATTTGCCCGTTCTACAAAATCTAGGACGTTTCTTAACGCCAGGATTGCCTAGTACTGTAAAATTAATCATGTTTCTTATAAGTGATTTGCAAGCTCTCGGCTTGTCGACTTTCTTTTGAATAAAAACCGCACGTGTCATAAGTTTTCCAATTTATCACATTAACTTTAAAACAAGGGAGTGTGTAGGTGATTTCCATTTCAAGTATTATTTTGTTTTCTTTTTTCAATTTTTCTATGTCCAACTTTGTAGGCCTTTCATCAACGGTTTTGAGCATTTGAGTAATATCTCCATGCATTATTGATTTCATTCCTTTAAACATTGTTTTTTCACTTTGTTCTGGTGTTTCCGTAAATTCTTCTGTAATTTCATTTATAACTTTCATTTTTTTAAACCTCTTTCTTCATAAGGTATGTCTGCATAATCATCAACAATAATTTCTTCTTCTTCAATTTCTTCAAAGCCGTCTCCACAACATTCAGGGCAAACAAAGTCGTTTTTTTCAAGTTCTTTTAACGTGTATCTTTCACCACAATCTATGCAACGATATTTTTTCATCAATCTAACCTCTCAAATTCTTCTCTGCTCATTCCGAAATATTCTTTGTAGTTTTCATCTTTATTTGGCCCATAGAACATCAAGTAATATTTCTTACGTTTCTCTAACTCAGCTCTAATTTCTTCGCTCAAACCATTCTTTCTAGCTATTTCCATAAGTTCTATGTATTCATTAGCTACAACTTCTTCGGCTGTTTCAATTCTTCTTCTGCTTATGCCTTGCCTTGATAGTCTTCTACGTTTTTCCATTTTGGCGAAATCTTTTAGATCACGCATGCTTGGGATATAACGTCCTTTTTCTGAATCGAAATAAGTATGTAGCCCATTGATAACATCCGTATACTCAAAATCACTAAGATGTCTAACCATTAATTCCTTTTGCCTGTCGGCTTTAGTTTGGTTGTCTATGTCTTTGTAAGCGTTTGGGTACATGTCACTTATGGTTCTAATTATTTCCAATGCTTCGGTGCTATTCATAGAAGAAGTCAACTCCTTTCTTTTCCTTTGGCCTTTCACCATATGCCTTTGACTTGTTTTGTTCTTTGGCTAGCCAACCATTTATGAACCTTGACATGCCATTGTGTGTTTTTCTTTTTTTAGGGTTTCCATCAAGCCAAGCGGTAATGTTTCTAATTTCTTGTTCAACGTCAACAGCTGGATAATCACTTTTGTATTTTTCTAAATCTTCTTGGTGTAAGTAATAGAAATCATTTGTTTTGTTTGTTGCTAACTTTGCTACGGCATTAGAGCTTTCATAGCTCGGTGCAGTAATAATATATTCTTTACTTTCTTTACTTTCTTTACTTTCTTTAATAGTTGTCATTTGTTTGTCATCCGTTTGTCGCTCGTTTGTCACTTGTTTGTCATTCACTTCAACAAAACTTTGATAATCGCCCCATTTAATCACTAAAATTTGAGTAAATTTGTTTGTCGTTTTTGCAGTAATTTCACCGGTTTTCTTCAACTTATCTAAAGCAGTCCTTACTTGGCGTGTAGTTAAACCAGTCTCACTTGCTAGAATTTCAATTGAAGTTGTAAAGGAACCAATGGGGACTTCTTCGCCCCTAAAACGTCTACCCGTTGCGCTTGCTCTAAGCAAAATATGAATAAACAATTTGCATGTGTTGACATCCGTGTACCACTCCCAGTCGGTTATTTTTCGATAAAGTTTTATGTATGTATCGTTCATTTTTCAAACTGTCCTTTTAGGTTGTAATAACTATCTGTATGAACCCCAATTTTGGAAGCATAACGCAAAGTTACTTCAATCAACTCTCTCATTTCTTCTCTATTCATTTCGGAAACGCCTTTATAAATCTCTACCGTTGACCACCCATCTTTTTCTTCTACAATTACAAAGTACTTAATAAGCGTTTTAAGGGCGTCTAGCGCGTCATTTCTTACTTTGACACCATTTACCTTAATATGTGCCATTTTAAGCAGTAGGGCATACCAATTCATGTATGAGCTAGGCGTACCGTCTTGATTGCGTGCTATATCTTTAACTAACGCGAAGAAATAGTTTCTTTGTTTGTTAGTTTTATCAGCGTCGGCGGTGGTGATTTCAATTTGATACTCACCATCTTTAAGGTTTACCCATCTAGGTTTATCAATCAACAGGGTATTATTAA
>CAVDPO010000194.1:0-3004 GCA_963610855.1 Segatella copri | reverse complement strand
CTTCAAGACTTACCCATTTAGGTTTGTCAATTAGTAGGGTATTATTAAGTGTTTTAAGCTCGGCTTGGAACTTCATCTTTCACCAACTTATAAACAGCCACCACAGAAACGCCACCATAGCGATTTTTAACCACTTTGTTTTCCGTTTTGATGTTCATGTGGTGTTTATACCTTAGATTGTAAATAATGCTTGAAAGCCTTGTATTGCCGAATAGCTCGGTAGCTTGAATTTGTGTAATACCACTCTTATGAGTTTTTAAATATTTAACTATTTCACTTTGTTGTGTTTTTCTTTCCATAATTACTCCAATTACTCCAAATAATTTTTTTTAAATGTTTTTAACCAGGTTTTATGATCATATTTTTCTTCAAATTTCTTTTGGGCTATAACTTGCCATTTTCTATGTTCTTCCTGGTGTGTGTGCAAGTAATCGTGACACTCTCTACAAAGCCTTATCATTAATCCATATTCTTCGGATTTTTTTCTTGTCATATTTCCGCACCGTATGTGATGCCAATCGGTTTTGCAAACTTTATGGCACCTTGCACAACGTGGTGATTCATCAATTATTGATATGTAATTCATTGAATAGTTTTATAAGTTCTTCAACTTCTTCTTTGCTATGTAGATTTAACATGATTACTTTAGATTTTCCCTTTTTAGGTATGTACAAGATATAAGCAACTTTTGAGGCAAGTTTTAAGCCATATGAGTATAGACTTAATTGCCACTCCCATTTTTCTTCATAAACCTTACTAGTTGTCTTAATGTCCCACAACTCGTTGTTAGTGTCTAAAATGTCGTAACGTCCTGCAAAGTTCTTCCCATCTGTAACTATTTGTTCCATACTTTTAACATCTAACAAGTACTTAGCTTTTAATTCTTTGTAGTTGTTTACTTGAACTTCTAGACCGGGTTCAATTTCTCCAGTTGTTTCAAACTTTTCGATAGCATTGTGAACACTTGTTCCATAATCGGCTGCTTTTTTTAAAACATCAGGGTTTATGTGGTTGTAAGAACTACCACACGCAAATTCAACCAATTTACTAACGCTAGGGACTTCCTTGTTGCCTATAAAGTACTGATGAGTTTCATCAATGTACTTAACCTTGTTCATTAGCTTGTCTTTCTTTTGTTTGACTAATTACTTCACTAGTTTGTCTTTCTTTTATTAGGCTAATCAATTCACTAGCTTTTGCTTTTGGTAGTGTTTGAATATCATTTGGTGTTTTAATGCCTAGCTGTTCTAACTCGCTAGCAATTAGTTTCCCATTTGCTCTGATTGTTGCTATTTGTCCAGGTGTACACGCTTCGGATGTGTTTTCTTTTTCTTTGCCTATGGTCGCATCTACTTGATCATTCTCAACAATATCTAGTGCCATTAAATATAAATACCTACGCATATATGTAATTTTTGAACCTAATTCTTGAATAGGGTTAGGCGTTTTCTCATTACTTCTAGGATTAGCGGTAGGGGCTCTAAACATTACTTGTTCATTTCCTTTAATGATTGTTAGATAAGCATATTCAAGGCCTGAACTATCGTATTCAATCCTAAATACAGGGGTAAGACCATGAGTCATAAATAGCTCTGTTGCTTTTGGTAGAAAGTCTGCTAGTTCAAAATATTCAAATCCTGCATATTTGTTTTTGCCCGTTTTTTTCAAACTAGCTTTTGATAATTCATATCTAACTTCTTGTAATTCTTGATAAATGTCTTTTTCTTCTTTAGTTGCTGCCATTTTCTAATAAACTCCTTATAACTTCGTTCAAATCATTTATTTGTTGTCGCAAATCGGCATTTTGTTCCTTTAATTTCTTATTTTTTCCATACAAGCGTATTCTTTCAGATTCCAAATCGTCGGTATCAATATGTGATAAGATAACTTGTGAGAATAGCTGAAAGCTGTCACTCTTTGTGTTGTCACACGCCCACGTTTGCAAAATCGTTTTAGCGTTGGCTTTGTTCATTAGCGGATTACTCTCACTGTGTCCATACTCGATAACTTCAAGGCAAGACCTTAATTTTGTATAAACTCGTTCATCATGGTCGGTTCTAGGCATCTTCTTGCAATTTTTAATGCCTGGACCGCTGAGCTTATAACATAGTGGTTGTTTCTTGCTATCGTTATAAATTGCCACTGTTGGGTTTTCTTTCCCTACAATGTCAATATGTAGGTCGGAACACTTAGGGAAACACATTAGATAATATTGATACAGCCTTTCAGCCATCTCACAAACGTTAAACGCGTTTTCCTTTTCTTTTTTCTTTTGAGCTTCTTGATACTCTCTTAATTCTTTTTCAGTCATTAATTCATTTTTTCCTTTCTAACTCTCTTAGGCTTCCAAGTTGGTAATATTTGGAATGTTCTGTAAGGGTCCAACATTTTTGGAAGCTTATCTCCAAACACAACGATCATTGGTTCTTCTTCTCCTAGTTTTCTAACTAGTTCATTCAGCTTTTGCATGCTCATAGCGATTTCAAATTGCAATTCTTCTTGGTCCATTCTTCCTCCTTTCTTAATTCAATTTCGTCCTTAATCGCCCACGCTATCATTAGTGGGATAATAATCAGCATTGATACTCTCAATAAGATGTCTACAATTTCCATGTTTTCTTCCTTTCTTTTGCGTCCCTACTTGAGTTATAGTTAGGGATTTTTTTATATGACTTGTTAAATTAACAAGTAGGGACCGTATTAATTGTTTTTCCTATGTTTTGTATTAGGAATCTATTAATCTCAGCTGTTGGATATACATAAGTTCGTCCAATCTTAACTGCTCTGATATATCCTTGCTTTCTAAGTTCAGATATTTGACGCTGCTTAATATGCAATACGTCTTCTAATTCTTTTTCGGTATAAGATAATTTGTTCATATTGTCCTTTTTGTTAACGTGGTGTTAACATTCTTTGTAAAAAAATAATTACTTCGGTATTTCTATATTGTCCATTGGTATATTTGACATAATAGAAATTAGTGATAATTCTCTAGCTAATAGTGG
>CAVDPO010000193.1:0-6512 GCA_963610855.1 Segatella copri | reverse complement strand
ACACCTTTTAACGATAGCAATTAACAAAGTCTTTGCAGACAAAGAGTTTCAAACACGGGATGTTCATTTTTTTGACATCAATACAACCGTCTCAACGTGGCTTGAGACGACAGAATGTACGCCTGCCGTTTTTAGTATACTTTTTAACGATAGCTTTGATAGTGAACACCAATCGTTTATGGAAAATTTGGCAATCGTTAAAAGGTATCACTCAAAAAAAGAGCACTAATTGGCATGTTAACTAAATACGTTAGAAACTTTGTCTTGGCACTATGGAAGATTTATTTTTTAGCTTCCTCCTGTAATTCAAGCAAATATCTATCATAGTCAGACATAAATAATCTGTCTTGAGCAATGCGATATTTTTCAAATTCCGTTTCTGCATGTAGTTTTGCCTGTTCGGCACTTATCTTTCCCGGTCCTGTTAGTACCTCATTGCCGTTGAATTCAAGAAAACCGTCAAGTCGCTTTGCCCAATCTTCCATACTCATGGGGATATGACGCTCTGCTTGTAGTTCAGCATAATCAAGATAAAGGGAGACAATACGTTCAAGAAAAGACAATTCCTTTTCTGTAAGATAGTTTTTTGCGACCGACACATCACTTTTAGCTATTTTTCCATCTGGAGCATTTTCCCAGGAGGTTAAACCCATATGTTCTTTTTCTGCATCAGCCCTTTCATAAATCACTTCGGCAGCAGTATGCCTATGAGTGGCATAGTGCATTTTGTTCTGAACGGTCTTGAAAAAGAGTTTTGTGGTTTTAGAATCTTTATCATAATCAAAAGCTGTGGCGTAAAGGTCGGTTACCTTTTGATAAAATTTGCGCTCTGACAAGCGGATCTCACGAATGCATTCTAACTGACGTTCAAAGTATTCATCAGTGAACATCGTTCCTTTCTTCAAGCGTTCAACATCCATTGTCCACCCTTGAATAGTATAGTCTTTTACTATCTGACCAGCCCATTTACGAAATCGCACAGCTCTTTCATTGTTAACTTTAAATCCAACAGCAATGATTGTCTGGAGATTGTAATGATTTGTCTGATAACACTTTCCATCAGTTGCAGTTGTTAAGTATTTCTTAATAACTGAACTCTCAACCAATTCACCGTCATCAAAAATTCTTTTCAAATGCTGATTGATAGCCGAGACAGAAACATCATACAGCACTGCCATCATCTTCTGCGTCAACCATATATTTTCATCCTCATAACGCATCTCAATGCTGTTGCTCTGAGCCCCGACTGAGGCAACATATGTCAGATATTCCGCTGCACTAGAGCGTATGGTTATTTCATTTTTTTTCTTTGTCATATGATTGGCTCCCATTCTAAGAATTATCTGATTAGTACTTAAGTATTATATTACCGATTGTAAAAAAAATGAATATCGCCCAAAAGAGACAATGCTTTTCAGAATCCTGCCTCTACCCTTTTATCTCTGAAGTTCTATGTCTATTCCAGCCTTAAAGGAAATTAAGAATCGGTCATCGTAAACTTTTATCCCTTGAATATAAGCTCGTACCATGCCTTCATCGTATTCGGTAAGTTCACCTAGATTTTCATCCAAAAATTCTTCCATTTCATGGATGCGTTTTTTAAATCCTTCTGTTTGTGCTTTTTGCTCTAGAACTTTCTGTTTTTCCACTTTTAGTTCATCAATCTCATTAGCGAGGGGCAAGTAGTCTTTCTTTTGCTTCGCTAAGTTCGTGAGCTCTTGCTGTTTTTCATTAAGAACCGTATCCAAAGATTCTAGTTTCTCCCCTGTCTTGTCCTCTTTGATAACACGGACAATATTATCCCTTAAGACATCACGCACGGAAACAGAGCAACTTACAACTTGGTTGATTGCTTTCACAGCTACAAGCTTAAGTTCTTCTTCTGAAATTGTTAGAGCATCACAAAGAGCTGGTCCATGTTCCACTCTTGTGCAACACCGCCAAACAATTGATTTCTTTCCCCTATTGCTCCATGCAATACGACGGTAGACATCGCCACATTTACCACAAGTACAGATACTAGAGAGTGCATATTTACTGGAATAAACACGACGTTTCTTATCTTCCTGTCCACTAAACATGTTGGCTCGCCTTATCATCTCTTCTTGAACTTGGGTAAAGATATCTTTTGGAATAATTGCGGGCTGGCTGTCTTTCACATAATACTGAGGAACAGTGCCGTCATTCTTTATGCGGGTTTTCTCAATGAAATCTGTAGTGATTGTTTTCTGTAAAAGGGCGTCGCCCATATATTTTTCATTACAAAGGATTCCTTTAACGGTACTGATGTGCCACTTAGCTTTCTTTCCACCAGTTTTTATGCCATCCTTTTCCAATCCTTCTTTGATATCTCTAAAACTAAATCCTTCTAAATATTCCCTATAAATCCGTCTAATAACTTTTGCCTCATCTTCATCGATAATAAGTTTTCCATCCTCATCTTTGGTGTATCCGAGAAAATGGTTGTGGTTGACTTGAACCTTGCCTTCTTGGTAGCGAAACTGTAGCCCAAGTTTTACGTTCTGCGATAGGCTTTGGGATTCTTGCTGAGCAAGAGATGCCATAATAGTGAGAAGAAGTTCTCCACTTGCCTCCAAGGTGTTGATGTTTTCCTTTTCAAAGATGATGGCAATATTCTTTTCCCTAAGTTGTCTCACATATTTTAGACAGTCTAGGGTATTACGGGCAAACCTACTAATGGACTTTGTAATCACCCTATCAATTTTTCCAGCCATACAAGCATCTATCATCTCATTGAAGTGTTCTCTTTTTTTGGTATTGGTTCCAGATATGCCTTCATCGGCATAAATTCCTGCAAGTTCCCAGTCAGGGTTTCTTGAGATGTAATCCGTGTAATGAGAAACCTGCATTTCATAACTTCCAGCTTGCTCGTCGCTATCCGTACTGACTCTGCAGTATGCTGCAACACGTATCTTTGGCTTTTCTTCTTTTGGCCTTACCCTACTTCCAATGGGTTTTCTTGCAGGTATGAATGTAACGTTATTTGGCATTGGGAATCTCCTTTATCTGACTATAGGCATACTTTGCTTGCTCATATGGGTCTTGAAATCTTTTCTCAACTTTTGAAATTTCATAGTGAAAACTTTTTTGTTGAACTTCTTTTGTCTTTTTATGTTTATGGACTCTTCCAAGCATTTTTGTCCTTTGTCCTCTTCTTTTTTGAACTTTTTGAAAAGTTTCATTATCAATAAGGCGTGGGTAGAAGTCAGTACCAAGGTAAATCTTATTTTTAAGAATAGAACCTATAACCGAGTGCTTTTTGTCTATTCCCACAACTCTATTGGCAGCCTGAATGGAGCCAAGTTTTAAATACTCATTAAAAAGCATTTTGACTTTTTTAGAAGTCTCTTCATCTAAAACAGCCCTTGCATCAACTATTTTGTATCCGTATGGTATGTGGCTCATATCTACACCAAATCCTCTTCCAACTGAAGTCCACATTTTAGATTAAAACACACCCTGTCCCTTGAATTGACTGTAATTGAGTTAACATGCTCCGTAAAAAGTTCTTCTTTAAAGCTATCTTCTCCTTCATTCTTTGAAACGGCTTTCAATAGTCTTTCAGTAGCTTCAAGGTGTTTTAAATCTCCATTAAGGACACATGAAATTTGTGCCTTCTCCTTTGCAAGTTCAGTGCCTTGTAAATCAAGTTCTCTTTTTTCTTTGTAAAAGATTTCTGGCTCAATATAGCCTGAAGATAAAAGCTGAGTGAGAATCCTTTTCTGCTCCTCACATTTTTCTATTCGCCCTTCAAGGTCTAAAATCTGCTGAAGCTTTTCCTTGTTATCGTATCCTCTTAGACTTGAGATAAAAGGCTTTAAGAGCACATCGAAAGAAACATGGAGCTTTTTCATCATTCTTGTAAAAGCATCCTTTATCTGATTTTCTTTTATGCTCTTAATACTGCAATCTTTTGGCTTTTTAATATGTGTACTGCAGACCCAAATTATACAATTGCCATTTTCTTTATATTGGATACTGCGTCTAAAGTAAGAACTGCATTGACCACAGATAATCTTACCCGAAAAACAGTATCGCATGCGGTATTTTCCATCTCCTGCAATAGAGCCACTCTCTCGTCCCCGTTGAGCCATAGCCTGAGTTGACCTTTCAAAATCCTCATGACTTATAATTGCCTCGTGATGGTTTTTGTATAAGTACTGACCTTCTTCTCCACAGTTTACATGACGGTTATAGCTTGCATCGGTCCATGTTTTTTGAAAAAGTGCATCACCTGTATACTTCTCGTTTTTCAAAATTGCCAGAATCGTTGATGCATGCCATAAAGAACCATTTCTTGAAGGTACTCCCATACGATTAAGTTCATCTGCAATAAAATGACAGCCCTTACCACTTAAAGACATAGAAAAGATTTCCTTTACAACCTTTGCTTCTTCTGGGACAATCTCCATTTTTCCATTCTGATTTCTATACCCATAAGGCGGATAGCCTATGATATAGGAGCCTTCTTTAAAGCGGTGTTTGACACTCCATTTTATGTTTTCTGATATGGAGCGCACTTCTCCTTCTGCAATGGAGCTTAAGATGGTGAGCATCAACTCGGAGCTCATGTGTGCTGTGTCAATGTTCTCTTTTTCAAAAAATATGGAAATGTTAAGTTTTGTAAGCCGTCTTACCATTTCCAGGCAGTCTGTTGTATTTCTAGCAAAGCGACTTATGGACTTTGTAATAACTCTATCTATTTTTCCTTTCTCGCAATCATCCAAAAGGCGCAAAAGGCTTTCTCTTTTTGAAACCTTTGTTCCACTGATGCCTTCATCATAGTAAAGACCTGCAAAAGTCCAGAGGGGATTTTCTTTGATGTAATTTTCATAATGAGCCTTCTGGGTTTCAAGGCTTAGTAACTGCTCATCAGAATCAGTTGAGACTCTAGCATACGCTGCAACTTGTATTTTCTTTGCCACATTGTCCTTAACTGCCTCGATTTTTGTTATCTTTGTCATCGTCTCACCCTTACTTTGGTCGTCTATATACATCACTCTAAAGTGCTCTATTATCAAGTCGTTTACGCTATTAATTCGCTCATAAACGGAGAGAAAGTCTTAATGTTCAAAGCCTTTATTTTGTTGTATTCATCCTCTGAAATCAGGCCCTCTTTAAGAAGTCTTTGTGTGCATTTTTGAGCCATACGATACTCAAAATCATCTTGCATTGCTTTTACAGTAAGCTTTCTTGGAGGTGTTGCTGTAAGTAGACAGGCTTTCTTTAAAACTTCCATTATCAACATCCTCCAAAGCGATCTGCTATGTAACACTCATGGCTACAGTACTTACGCCCCTTATTGCCGTAGCTGACAAACTCTTTCTTACAATGAGTACAAAGGCAGTTGTAGTTGGCCTTTTTCTTAACATCGCTACTGTGGCTGTTCCACCACAAAATACGGCACTTATCAGAGCAGAATCTTTTTTTCTTTCTGCCAGCAATCTGGGTTATCGCACTTCCACACTGCGCACAAAAAGTTTGAACTTCACTTTTGTTGTAAGGAGAAAGCCCAAGGAGATGTCTTCTGCAGTATGTCTTCACAGAATTGATGGGAAGATTCATCGCTTTGGATATTTGGCTATAACTAAGACCTCTGTTGCGATAGTCTGAAATAAGCTGTTTTTCTTTATCTGTCATCTTCTACTCTTCTCCTCTCATGGGCAAATTTTTGCTGTTCCCCATTGTGAGAAAAAGGAAAACTAATTCTGTTAAAAACTAAGATTTTTTCCTTTCTCTACTACAAGACGAGAAAGTCAACCCTATAGGAGGAAACAAAAGGGATACTTCCACCAATTTTGTGGTAGAATATTTAGGGGGACGTGAAGATGAATAAAATACAAAGAGTTAATGAGCTAATACGAGAATATCATGATACATTTGATAAATGCTTTCCTATTGCTATGGAAGCTCCTCTAAGCGATGATGAAATAATAAAAGCAATAGAAACTTGTTTGAAAACAGGTCAACAATATGTTGAGCCCGATTACGAGTTTATTCCAAATGTGGTGTATTAATTCTTGATACTATTGCCACAGAATATAAAGCGTTTTGGAGAAATCGGTCTTGAATATCTGATAACTTATTACGAGGTATAAAATGGAGAGAGAAACGCAATATTTTAACAACTTAGAAAAGAGATACTTTGAGAAATTTCATGAGTATTTCACAATAACTAGGGAGAACCCTTTACCTGAAGAACAGATTTTCCATCAAATTGAAGATTGTATAAAAACAGGAAAAAAATACAAAGAGAAAAAAATTAATTATTCACTAGATGCCGACTATTAAAGTTTTATAGGTTTTTAGGAAACGAAACTTTTTAAGTCCGTTTCATTATTGCTCCGTCTGAAGCTTCTTATTGAGCCTTCTTTATTGAGCCCTTGTTATTTTCCCATCTCAATGCTATATTTTAGGCAGAACTTGGGTTTCCAAGTTTAGCTCGGACTCCGTATCCGAGTGGTCAAGCCTCCACTCTGTGGAGGTGTTTT